>NZ_JBEPAK010000031.1:0-39930 GCF_040298565.1 Kitasatospora sp. NPDC001539
GCCCGGGCGGCGATCTGGGGCAGGAACAGGGGCGGACCGGGGCACCGGGGGGCGGCAACCTGCTTGTGTAACACTCTCGCGGGGCGGCCGGCCGGCCCGGTGGGAGTCCGGACTCCCACCGGGCCGCGACCTCGCCGGAGCGGACCGTCAGTCTCCGCAGCAGGCGCCGCCCGCCGGCGCGGCGAGCGGCAGCCCGGCCGGGGCACCGATCCCCGGCAGCCCGAGCATCACGCCGGCCGGCTTGGCGGCGGGCTTGGCCTGGCGCTTCTCCCAGGCGTCGCCGGCCCGGGTGCGGCGCACGGCCAGCGCCGGGCCCTCGGCCAGCAGGTGGTGCGGGGCGGCGTAGGTGATCTCGACGGTCACCATGTCACCGGGGCGCACCGGCACGTCCGGCTCCGCGCCGTGCTCGTCGCCCGCTCCCCGCAGGGTCGGGTTGAAGTGCACCAGGCGGTTGTCGGGCGCGCGGCCGGAGAGGCGACGGGTCCGGTCGTCCTTCTTGCCCTCGCCCTCCGCGACCAGGATCTCCAGGGTCCGGCCGACCTGCTTCTTGTTCTCCTCCCAGGAGATCTCCTCCTGGAGGGCGATCAGCCGGTCGTAGCGGGCCTGGACGACCTCCTTCGGCACCTGGTCCGCCATCTCGGCGGCGGGGGTGCCGGGGCGCTTGGAGTACTGGAAGGTGAAGGCGTTGGCGAAGCGGGCCTCGCGGACGACGTGCATCGTCTCCTCGAAGTCCTCCTCGGTCTCGCCGGGGAAGCCGACGATGATGTCGGTGGAGATGGCCGCGTCCGGCATCGCCTCGCGGACCTTGCGGATGATCCCGAGGAAACGCTCCTGCCGGTAGGAGCGGCGCATCGCCTTGAGCACCCGGTCCGAACCGGACTGCAGCGGCATGTGCAGCTGGTGCATCACGCTCGGCGTCTGCGCCATCGCGGCGATCACGTCGTCGGTGAAGTCGCGCGGGTGCGGCGAGGTGAAGCGGATCCGCTCCAGGCCCTCGATCTGGCCGGCCGCCCGCAGCAGCTTGGAGAAGGCCTCGCGGTCGCCCAGGTCGGAGCCGTAGGCGTTGACGTTCTGGCCGAGCAGCGTCACCTCGATGACGCCCTCGTCCACCAGCGCCTCGATCTCGGCGAGGACGTCGCCCGGGCGGCGGTCCTCCTCCTTGCCGCGCAGCGCGGGGACGATGCAGAAGGTGCAGGTGTTGTTGCAGCCGACCGAGATGGCGACCCAGGCGGCGTACGCGGACTCGCGGCGGGTGGGCAGGGTGGAGGGGAAGGTCTCCAGCGACTCCAGGATCTCGACCTGGGCCTTGCGCTCGACCGCGGCCCGCTCCAGCAGCGCCGGCAGGTGGCCGATGTTGTGGGTGCCGAACACCACGTCCACCCACGGGGCCCGCTTGACGATGGTCTCGCGGTCCTTCTGGGCCAGGCAGCCGCCGACGGCGATCTGCATGCCCCGGTGGCGGCTCTTGACCGGCGCGAGCTGGCCGAGGTTGCCGTACAGCTTGTTGTCGGCGTTCTCCCGCACCGCGCAGGTGTTGAACACGACCAGGTCCGGGTCGCCCTCGGGGCCGGCCTTGACGTAGCCCGCGTCCTCCAGCAGGCCGGACAGCCGCTCGGAGTCGTGGACGTTCATCTGGCAGCCGTGCGTGACGACCTTGTAGCTCTTCAATCCGCTCTCACCGCTCACCAGACCAGGGTACGGGCAGCCGCGAGCCGGTTTTCCCCGAGCTTTGCACGGGCCGTTCCCCTCCCGTTCGGGGAGAGCGCCTGGCAGTATCCCTGCATGACCCCCACCGATCCGTCACGTCTCGGCGCCGCCGTCCGCCGCGCGGCCCGCAGCCCGTTGTGGCGGACGGTGCTGGTGCTGGTGCTGGTGGCCGGCGCCCTGGGCGGCTGGTGGCTGTCGGCGGGCCGCTCCCCGGCGTACCCCCGCGGCGAGACCCGCTTCGCGACCGGTGTGCAGCGCGGCGTCTACGACCGGTACGGGCAGCTGCTGCAGGGCCACGTCTCCCGGGCCATGCCGGGGGTGCGGCTGGCCCTGGACAACACCGAGGGCTCGGTCGACAACCTCACCCGGGTGATCACCGGCCAGGACACCTTCGCGATCGCCACCGCCGACGCGGTCGCCGGCTACCAGGGCCCGGGCAAGGACCGGCTGCGGGCGATCGCCCGGCTGTACGACGACTACCTCCAGCTGATCGTCCCGGCCTCCTCCCCGGTGCGCCGCACCGCCGACCTCAAGGGCCTGCGGGTGGGCGTGGGCCTGCCGCAGTCGGGGGTGAACCCGGTGACCAAGCGGCTGCTGGCGGCGGCCGGCCTGGACCCGGACCACGACATAACGCCCGTGATGGCGGGCGTCGGCGACGCCGCCGACCAGCTGCGCGAGGGCAAGCTGGACGCCTTCTTCTGGTCCGGCGGCCTGCCGACCAGCGCGCTCACCGACCTCTCGGACCGCTTCCGGATCCGGCTCGTCCCGCTGAGCGACCTCTCCGAGGCGCTGCACAAGGCCGAGGGCGGCGGCACCGACGCCTACCGCGCGGCCACCATGCCCAAGGGCACCTACCCGAACGCCGAACCGAAGGACGCCGTCGCCACCGTGGCCGTGCCCAACCTCATGATCACCCGGGACGACGTGGACCCGGACCTGGTCGAGGGCATGACCCGGGCGGTGATCGACAGCCGTGACCAGATCGGCGCCCAGGTGCACGCCGCCCAACTGGTCGACCTGCGCACCGCCGTCTACACCGACCCGCTCCCCCTGCACGAGGGTGCGGCGCGCTACTACCGCTCCGTGAAGCCCTGAGACCAGCCCGGACGGGCGCTCAGGACGCCTCCGGCCGCGGCACCGCCAGGGTCACCGCGAGCCCGGTCGGCTCGACCGGGGCGAACCGGAGCGAGCCGCCGCCGGCCGCCAGCAGGGTGCGGGCGATGGACAGGCCCAGCCCGGAGCCGTCCACGTTCTGGTGCCGCGGGCTGCGCCAGAACCGGTCACCGGCCCGGGACAGCTCGTCCTCGGTCAGGCCCGGCCCGGCGTCGGTGACGGTCACCGCGACCTCGTCCCGGAGCACCGCGACCCGCAGCCGCACCGCACTCCCGGACGGGCTGAACTTGAGCGCGTTGTCGAGGACGGCGTCCAGCGCGGAGCCGAAGCCGATCGGGTCCGCCATGCCGATCGCCAGCGCGGGCCCGTCCCAGGTCAGCCGGATCCCGCGCCGCTCGGCCACCGGCTGCCAGCCGTCCACCCGGGCCAGGGTCAGCCTGGTGAGGTCGGTCTGCTCGGGTTCGGGGCGGGCGTGTTCGGCGGTGGCCAGGCCCAGCAGGTCGTCCAGCACCCGGGCCAGCCGGGCGCCCTCCTCCCGGACGCCGCTGAGCTCCTCCTCGTGGCCCTCGGGCAGCTCCAGGCCGAGCACCTCGACCCGCAGCAGCAGCGCCGACAGCGGGTTGCGCAGCTGGTGCGAGGCGTCCGCGACGAAGGCCTTCTGCTGGTCCATGGCGTGCACCACGTGGTCCGCCATCTCGTTGAACGAGCGGGCCAGCCGCTGGAGCTCGGGCGGTCCGCCGCCGGGCGCGACGCGGGCGGCCATCCGGCCGGTGGCGATGTCGTGGGTCGCCCGGTCCAGGGTGCGCACCGGGCGCAGCACCCACTCGGTGAGCCGGACGGCCAGCAGCACGGCGACGATCATCGCGACCGCCTCGCCGCCGGCGACCACCAGCCACTTGTGCAGCACCCGGGTGCGCAGCGCCCCGGTCGGGGACTCGCTGAGCACCACCGCGACCACGTCACCGTCGCGCACCACCGGGGCGGCGACGGTGATCGTCCGGTCCTCCGTCCACGGCCAGACCTGCGGCGGGTTGTGGCTGCGCCGCCCGTCCAGCGCCTCCTGGAACGCCTGGGCACCCCAGCCGACGGCGGGCACCCGCCAGTCCGCGGGGGCGACCGCCATCGGCGTGCCGTCGCGCTGGAAGATGCCCAGCCGCACGCCGTACAGGTCGTAGTAGCGCCGGACCTCGGCGTCGATCGCGTGCCGGCGGCTGAGGTCGCCGGGGGCCGGTTCCGGGTCGCCCTTGCGGGCGGAGTCCAGCGCGGCGGCGCCGGAGGTGGGCAGGTCCTGGGCGAAGCGGGCGGCGTCGTCGAGCCGGTCGACGACCACCTTGCTCTGCTCGGCCGCCGCGAACGCCGCCGCGAGCGGCAGCCCCAGGGCGGCCAGGACGCAGAGCATGAGGGCGATCAGGATGCCGAGCAGGCGGGTGCGCACGTGCGGTCAGTGCTCCGCGGGGGCGGGCGGGGCCGGGTCGGCCGCAGGGGTCGCAGGGCTGTCCGGGATCAGGCGGTAGCCGACGCCGCGGACGGCCTCGACCAGGCCGGGCAGCGCGAGCTTGTTGCGCAGCGAGCCTATGTGCACCTCCAGGGTGCGGCCGTTGCCCTCCCAGCCGCTGCGCCAGACCTCGCTGAAGATCTGCTCGCGCCGGTAGACCACGCCGGGGCTCTGGGCGAGCAGCGCCAGCAGGTCGAACTCCTTGCGGGTGAGCGGCACGTCGCGGCCCTCCACGCTGACCCGGCGGCGCTCGCGGTCGATCCGTATGCCGCGCGACTCCAGCGGCCCGCGCTGCTGGGGCACGGTGTCGAGGGCGGGCGCCGACCCCGGGTTGGGCACGGCACCGCGTCGGGCGACGGCGTGGATCCGGGCGAGCAGCTCGCCCATGTCGTACGGCTTGGTGACGTAGTCGTCGGCGCCGAGGTTGAGGCCGTGGATCCGGGAGCGGATGTCGGCACGGGCGGTCACCATGATCACCGGCACTCCGCTGCCGGCCCGGATCCGGCTGCACACCTCGAAGCCGTCGCGGTCGGGCAGCCCGAGGTCGAGCAGCACCACCCGGTACGGCTCGTTGCCGTCCGGCACCAGGGCGTCCAGTGCCTCGTGCCCGCTGCGGGCGTGGCGCACCTGGAAGCCGTGCCGGCCCAGCACCGCGACCAGCGCCGCGGCCACCCGTTCGTCGTCCTCCACCAGCAGCAGTCGCATCCCGTTCTCCTCCTCTCCCCACGTGGTCACCGGGCCCGATCGGCCGGTGCCCGGTCCTGCGCAGTATGGGCCAGCGGGCGGCCCGGCGCCAGGTAGGACGGCGCACCGGGCCCGTGGGGACGGGGAGCACCGGCGTGGATTCCCGCTGTGACATGCCCCGTCCTCACCTTCGCGAACAGCGGGTACGCGTCGTGTGGCCGTTTCGTGATCCTCAAGTTCCGCTCAGATCGGCTGACGGGGCACCGTCAGCGCTCCTATGGTCGCCCCACCGGGGGCTGCGGCTCCGCCGGTCGCGGCTCCCGGATTCGTACCACCATTGCCGCCCAAGGGAGTTGACACTCCTCGGGTAGGCGTGATCCGACACAGAGGGAGCAGGCGCGATGACCGAGAGCCCGGTCGAGGACTCCACCCCCGCAGCCGCCCCACTGGTCGTGCTGAGCAACGTCAACAAGCACTACGGCGCGCTGCACGTGCTGCAGGACATCGACCTCGAGATCCACCAGGGCGAGGTCGTCGTCCTGATCGGCCCGTCCGGCTCGGGCAAGTCCACGCTCTGCCGGACGATCAACCGGCTGGAGCCCATCGACTCCGGCACCATCACCATCGACGGCCGCCCGCTGCCCGCCGAGGGCAAGGAGCTCGCCCGGCTGCGCGCCGAGGTCGGCATGGTGTTCCAGAGCTTCAACCTGTTCGCGCACAAGACCGTGCTGGAGAACGTGGTCATCGGCCAGGTCAAGGTGCGCAAGGTGATCCGCTCGCACGCCGAGCAGACGGCCCGCGCCCTGCTGGAGCGGGTCGGCCTGGCGGCGCACGCCGACAAGTACCCGGCCCAGCTCTCCGGCGGCCAGCAGCAGCGGGTGGCGATCGCCCGCGCGCTGGCGATGAAGCCCAAGGTGATGCTCTTCGACGAGCCGACCTCGGCGCTCGACCCGGAGATGGTCAACGAGGTGCTGGAGGTCATGCGCCAGCTGGCCGCCGACGGCATGACCATGGTCGTGGTCACCCACGAGATGGGCTTCGCCCGCTCCGCCGCGAACCGCGTGCTGTTCATGGCCGACGGCCGGATCGTCGAGCAGGACACCCCGGACGCCTTCTTCACCGCGCCGCGCTCCGAGCGCGCCAAGGACTTCCTCTCGAAGATCCTGCACCACTGAGACTTCGAGACCACGCGGGGCAGTTCCGGCAACGGCGCCGGTCCGCCCTGCCCGTGCACGACTTCCCGACGCCAGAGCCCGGTTCACCCCGTGGCCCAGCCCCAGGAGAACAACCCTCATGAGGACTTCTCGCACCCTCGCCGTGGCGCTCTGTGCCGTCGCGCTCACCGCCACCGCCGCCTGCGGCAAGGACGGTTCCCCGGGCGGATCCGCCGCCTCGAGCGCGAGCAACGCCCCGGCGCTGCCGACCTACACCGTCAAGACCGACGTCAAGGTCGACTCCCCGGTGATCGCCGAGGCCAAGAAGCGCGGCCAGCTGATCATCGGCGCCAAGGCCGACCAGCCGTTCCTCGGCTGGGAGGACGTGGCCAGCGGCGACCGCAGCGGCTTCGACATCGAGATCGCCAAGATGATCGCCGCCGACCTCGGCTTCACCCCGCAGCAGATCAAGTGGCAGACGCTGGTCTCCTCGCAGCGCGAGCCCGCCATCGCCAAGGGCCAGATCGACTTCTACGTCGGCACCTACAGCATCAACGACGAGCGCAAGAAGACGGTCTCCTTCGCCGGCCCGTACTACATCGCCGGCCAGGACCTGCTGGTGAAGAACGACAACACCTCGATCACCGGCCCGGAGAGCGTCAGCGGCAAGAACGTCTGCACCGCCACCGGCTCGACCTCGATCAAGAACATCCAGCAGTACAACCCCAAGATCACGCAGTTCGACACCTACTCGGCCTGCGTCGAGAAGCTGCTGTCCGGCGAGGTCGACGCCGTCACCACCGACGACGCGATCCTCAAGGGCTACGCCTCCAAGTACGCCGGCAAGCTCAAGGTGGTCGGCAAGCCGTTCACCAAGGAGAACTACGGCGTCGGCCTCAACAAGGACGACAAGACGCTGCGCGACGCGATCAGCGACGCCCTCAAGGCCCACGAGGACAACGGCGACTGGAAGAAGGCGTACGACGCGACCCTGGGCCTGTCCGGCTCCGCCGCGCCGGCGGTCCCGACCCTCGAGCGCTACTGACCCCGCGCCGTACCGACCAACCGTCCTGACCATCTGTGAGAGGAGGGCCGCCGGATGGGGTTCCTGTTCGAGCAGGACAACTTCGCGTTGTTCCGCGACGGCTTCCTGCAGACGATCGAGCTGAGCGCGCTCAGCGCCCTGCTCGCCCTGCTGCTGGGCACCCTGCTGGCGGCCTTCCGGGTCTCCCCGGTGCCGATCCTGCGCGCCTTCGGCACCACCTGGGTGACGCTGTTCCGCAACACCCCGCTGACCCTGCTGTTCTTCGCCGTCACCTTCGGCCTGCCACCGCTGGGCGTGCACTTCAGCCACCTGGTCTTCGCGGTGCTGGCGCTCGGCGGGTACACCGCCTCGTTCGTCTGCGAGGTGATCCGCTCGGGCATCAACACGGTGCCGCTCGGCCAGGCCGAGGCCGCCCGCAGCCTGGGCATGAGCTTCGGCCAGACCCTCACCCTGGTCGTCCTGCCGCAGGCCACCCGCACCGTGCTCGCCCCGATGAGCAGCGTGTTCATCGCGCTGCCCAGGAACTCGGCGATCGCCGGCGCGTTCAGCGTCCCGGAGCTGTACAGCGCCCAGCAGACCTTCTCCGAACGCGGCTACTCGATCTTCGCGATCTTCTTCTGGGTGGCCTGCGCCTACCTGCTGATCAGCGCGACGATCGCCACCCTCTTCCGCTTCCTGGAAACCCGACTGGCGGTGGCCCGATGAGCCTGTTCGACCGGCCCGCTACGGCCAGCGTCCTCTACGACGTCCCCGGCCCCAAGGCCCGCGCCCGCTACCGCCTGTTCGGCATCCTCTCGCTGCTCGGCGTCGCCGGACTGCTCTGGTACGTCATCGCCACGCTCGCCGACAACGGCCAGTTCGACGCCGACCTCTGGGACCCGTTCCAGTACAACGCCGTCCAGCAGATGATCGTGGACGGCCTGCTGTCCACCCTGAAGGCCTTCGGCCTGGCCGCGGCCCTCTCGCTCACCCTGGGCGCGCTGCTGGCCACCGGTCAGCTGTCCGACCACCGGCCGGTCCGCTGGACCTGCACCGCCGTCGTCCAGTTCTTCCGGGCGATGCCGCTGCTGATCCTGATCGTCGCGCTCTACTACGCGTTCTTCGCCAAGGACCCGATGTGGGCGCTGGTGCTCGGCCTCACCCTCTACAACGGCTCCGTCCAGGCCGAGATCATCCGCAGCGGCGTCAACGCCGTCGCACGGGGCCAGGGCGAGGCGGCGTACGCCCTCGGGATGCGCAAGTCCCAGGTGATGTCGTCCATCCTGGTGCCGCAGGCCGTCCGCTCGATGCTGCCGTCGATGATCGGCCAGCTGGTCGTCACCCTCAAGGACACCTCGCTCGGCTACATCATCACGTACAACGAGCTGCTGTTCATGGGCAAGAAGATCGCCAGCCAGCCGCTCAACGCCGCGGGCTTCCCGTACATCCCCGTGGTGCTGGTGATCGGGCCGATCTACATCGCCCTGTGCCTGCTGCTGACCGCGCTCGCGCGGTGGATCGAGGCACGTGGTCGTCGCGGCGCGAACCGGCGCACTTCAGCTGCTGCTTGACGGACACGCAGGTGAACTGTTGCATTGCTCTTCGTGACACCTCCCGGGAGCATCCACGCGGCATATGCGGCAGCGGTAACTGACGCCGGCCCATGGGCCGGTCCGTGCCCGGAGGTCCCCGCATGGACCCGGTGATCGTGGTCGGGGCCGGACCGATCGGTCTGGCCCTGGCCCTCGCACTCGCCCGGCACGAGGTACCGACCGTCGTCCTGGACGAGGGCTCCGGGCTCTGCCCCGAGGGCCCCCGCAGCGTCGTCCTCGGAGCCGACACCGCCGCCTTCCTGACCCGGATCGGCTACTCCCGGGCCGTGTCCGACTCCACCCTGTGGGACTCCTTCAGCATCTGGCGGCGCCGCCAGGAGGTGCTGCGGATCGACCTCACCGACTCCCCCACCTTCCACCTGCCCCAGCACCGCCTCCAGCGCGGCCTGCGCGACGCCCTGACCGGCACCCCGCTGGTCAGGCTCGTGCCGCTGAGCCGGGTGGTCGAACTGGAACAGGACCGCGACGGCGTCAGCGTGCGCACCCACGGCACCCAGGACGGCTCCGCCACCTGGTGGCGCGGCAGCCACCTGGTCGGCTGCGACGGCGCCCGCTCCACCGTCCGCAAACTGCTGAGGATCCGCTTCCCCGGCCGCCCCGCAGTCGACCGCAACGCCATCGCCACCGTCCGGGTCGACCTGCCCTTCGACGGCGCCCGGCTGCACCGCGAGCCGCCGTGGCGCGGCGACCGCGAGGCCTCCGCCCGACCCCTGCCGGACGGCGTGTGGCGGCTCGACTGGCGACTGCCCCCCGGCCGGCCCGCCCCGACCGAGCAGGTCGACCCGCACGCCACCTGGCCCGGCATCGTCACCGGCGACACCCTGCTCACCCGGGTCACCTCGACCCTCACCGGCTGGTGCGGCGAACTGCCCCGCTTCGAACTGCTCGCCGCCGCCGACCACACCGCCCAGCAGCGCCTCGCCGCCCGCTTCCGCAGCGGCCGCTGCTTCCTGGCCGGCGACGCCGCCCACCTGCACGGCGCGCTCGGCATGCAGAACCTCGCCGACGGGCTGCGCGACGCCGACAACCTCGCCTGGCGGCTCGCCCTCGCCTGGCACCTCCACGCCGGCGGCCCCCAGCCCGGCGGCTCCCTGCTGGACGGCTACGAGGCCGAGCGGCGCGGCGCGGTCGGCGCCCGGCTGCGCGCCGTCGACCAGGCCATGCCGCTGCTGCGCCCGCTGCGCGGCTGGCAGCAGACCCGGCGCTCGCTGCTGGTCGGCGGCTTCCGCAAGCACGCCCCGATGCTCGCCGACGGCCAGCTCGGCACCGGCCGCTTCGGCGGGGCCCCCGCCTACCCGGCGGCGCCCTCCGGCGTCCCCGGCCGGGTGCCGGTACAGCGCAGCACGCGCACCACCACCTCGCTCAGCGAGCTGCTGCCCGCCACCGCCCCCGGGGTCCTCGTCCCGGACCTGCCGGTGCTCGCCGCCGACGGGACCCCCGACCACCTGCACGCCCGGCTCGGCGTCACCTTCCTGCTGCTGCTGGTCGCCCCCGGCACCGCCGTCTGGTCCTCCGAGCACTGGCTCGGGGCGGGGCTGATGCCCCGGCTCGCCGAGGTCGCCGCCGCGCTGCCGGTGCCGGCCGAGGTGCTGGTCACCGAGGAGTACCCGGGCGCCGGGCCGCACACGGTGCTGCTGATCCGGCCCGACGGACACCTGGTCGGCGTCACCCAGGGCGCCGCCGCCGAGGACCTGCTGGTGCTCGCCGACCGGGCCCGCGGCGGCCCGGCGCCGATCGCCGGCGCTCCCGAGCCCGAACCGGCGCCGGAACCCCAGCAGGTGGACTCGGCGAGCTGACCCACCGCGGCGAGCTGACCCGCGGCGGCCCGGCACGCCCCGAGTCGTCCCCCGGCCCCGTGCGCGCCCGGGCCGACGCCGGACAGACGTCCGTTCCAGGACGGGAGCGGACGGACCGCCGCTACTCCCACCCGGTTTCCGGCAGCCCCTCGACCGCCTCCTCCTCCAGCACGCCGCGCACCACCCGGAAGGCCAGGCCCTCGAAGTAGCCCCGCCGCGCCAGCACGCCGACCAGACGGCGGGTACGGACCTGCGGATCCAACCCCCGGGTGGCCCGCAGCTTGCGCTCGACCAGCGCCGGGACGGACCGCCGCTACTCCCACCCGGTTTCCGGCAGCCCCTCGACCGCCTCCTCCTCCAGCACGCCGCGCACCACCCGGAAGGCCAGGCCCTCGAAGTAGCCCCGCCGCGCCAGCACGCCGACCAGACGGCGGGTACGGACCTGCGGATCCAACCCCCGCGTGGCCCGCAGCTTGCGCTCGACCAGCGCCCGGGCCGCATCCTCCTCGTCATCGTGGTCGACCTGGACGAGGGCCTGCTCGACCAGGTCGGCGGCCACGCCCTTGGTCCGCAGCTCCTGTGCCAGCGCCCGCCGGGACAGGCCGCGGACGGCGTGGCGGGACTCCACCCACGCCGCGGCGAAGGCGGCGTCGTCGATCAGGCCGACCTCTTCGAGCCGGGTGAGCACCTCCTCGGCGACGTCCTCCGGGATCTCCCGCTTGCGCAGGGCGTCGGCGAGTTGCTTGCGGGTCTTGGCGGCGCCGGTCAGCAGCCGCAGGCAGATGTCCCGGGCGCCGGTCTCCGGATCGACCGGTTCCTCGGCCCGGGTGCGGGCGGCACGGGCAGCGCCTTCCGCCTCGCCCGGAGGGCCGTCGCCGGACCGCCCACGGCGCCGGCCGCTCCGCGCGCCGGAACGGGCGGCTGAGGCGGCCGCACCCCCGTGACCGGCCGCCTCGGCCCCGCCCCGGTCACCTTCCGTGGACCCGAAGGCTTCCGACTCCTCGGCCATCAGCTCCGAACGGCGCCGACGACGGCCGGTCGGCAGCTCGGAGGCCGGGACCAGTCCGAGCTCCTCGACCGCGGCCTCCGCCGGCCCCGGTCCGGGCGCCGCGCCGCGCCGCGCCCGGACCGGAGACCGGTCGAACTCCGGCTCCGCGCCGGATGCCCACTGCGTGGTGGGCGCGCGCTCCCGCCGCTTGCGCGACCGCGGTCCCGGCGCCGGCTCTCCTTCCGGCTCCGGTTCCTCCGCGACCGCCGCGAACCAGTCCGGCGGCCCGTAGTCGTCGTCCTCGGGGCCCGCCGGGCCGCCGCCCACCGTGTCGTACTCCGTCAACGGCTCAGGCCTTGGCAGCCGCCGTCTTCTTGGCCGCGGCCGTCTTGGCGGCGGTCGCGGTGATCGGCTTGGCGGCACCGTCGACGGCGACCTCCGCCTCGACCGCCGCGGCCGGCTCCTCGGTCTTGGGGCCGATGCCGAGCTTGCCCTTGATCTTCCGCTCGATCTCGTCGGCGAGCTGCGGGTTGTCCCGCAGGAAGTTGCGGGCGTTCTCCTTGCCCTGGCCGAGCTGGTCGCCCTCGTAGGTGTACCAGGCGCCGGACTTGCGGATGAAGCCGTGCTCGACGCCCATGTCGATCAGGCCGCCCTCACGGCTGATGCCGATGCCGTAGAGGATGTCGAACTCGGCCTGCTTGAACGGCGCGGCGACCTTGTTCTTGACGACCTTGACGCGGGTGCGGTTGCCGACCGCCTCGGTGCCGTCCTTCAGCGTCTCGATCCGGCGGATGTCCAGGCGGACCGAGGCGTAGAACTTCAGCGCCCGGCCACCGGTCGTGGTCTCCGGCGAACCGAACATCACGCCGATCTTCTCGCGCAGCTGGTTGATGAAGATGGCGGTGGTGTTCGACTGGTTCAGCGCACCGGCGATCTTGCGCAGCGCCTGGCTCATCAGGCGGGCCTGCAGACCGACGTGCGAGTCACCCATCTCGCCCTCGATCTCGGCGCGCGGGACGAGCGCCGCGACCGAGTCGATGATCACCAGGTCGATCGCGCCGGAGCGGATCAGCATGTCGGTGATCTCCAGGGCCTGCTCACCGGTGTCCGGCTGGCTGACCAGCAGGGCGTCGGTGTCCACGCCGAGCTTCTTGGCGTACTCCGGGTCGAGCGCGTGCTCCGCGTCGACGAACGCGACCGTGCCGCCGGCCCGCTGGGCGTTGGCGGCCAGGTGCAGGGTCAGGGTGGTCTTGCCGGAGGACTCGGGGCCGTAGATCTCGATCACCCGGCCGCGCGGGATGCCGCCGACCCCGAGGGCGACGTCCAGGGCGGTGGATCCGGTGGAGATCACCTCGACCGGCTCATTGGCCTTCTCGCCGAGGCGCATCACCGAGCCCTTGCCGAACTGCCGCTCGATCTGGGCGAGAGCGGTCTCCAGGGCCTTCTCGCGGTCCGTACCTGCCATGGCTTTTTCCCTCGGGTTCTGTGCTGTGCGCTTCATCGTCATCGACGCTAGCGCGTCCCACTGACAAACGAGCCCCACCCGGCTCGGCCTGTGGAAAACTCCTCGCCGGAGAGTACAAAGAACATCTGTTCGATTCAAGCCTCGCACGTCGCAGGACCCGCAGGGCCCGGCCCGTCACCCGCCGTCGCCGCCGACCATCCGCCGCAACCGCCGCGCCGCCTCCCGGCGCAGCTCCCGGCGGGCCCGCCGCTGCTCCCCCCGGTCGATCCGCGGGTCGGTGGCCACCTCGTACCGCCGCACGTACGTCCCGACGAAGCCCTGCAGGGTGGCCGCCGCCGGGATCGCGATCAGCGCGCCCACCGCGCCCAGCAGCGCCGCGCCCGCGATCACCGCCCCGAACGCCACCGCCGGGTGCACGTCCACCGTCCTCGCGGTGATCCTCGGGTGCAGCACGTAGTTCTCGATCTGCTGGTAGACCACCGTGAACGCCAGCACCCACAGCCCGTCCACCGGCTCCACGGTGAGCGCCACCAGCACCGGCAGCGCCCCCGCGAGGTACGTCCCGATGGTCGGCACGAACTGCGACATGACGCCGACCCAGATCGCCAGCGCGGCCGAGTACGGCAGCCCGATCAGTTCGAACATCACCCAGTGCCCGGCCGCCGAGACCACCGCGAGCAGCGCCCGGGAGTACAGGTAGCCGCCCGTCTTGGCGAGCGCGATCTCCCAGGCCCGCAGCACCTCCCCCTGCTTCGAGGGCGGCAGCAGCGAACACACCGTCCGGCGCACCCGCGGGCCCTCGGCCGTGAAGTAGAAGGTGAACAGCCCGACGGTGAAGGTCTGGAAGAGCCCCCCGATCAGGGTCGACGAGACGCCCCAGACGTTGCCCGCGGCCTGCTGGGCGTACCCCTCCACCGTCCCGGAGTCCTTGAGCAGCCGCTTCTGCAGCTCACCCAGCGAGAGGTCCTGGTGGAAGGTCCGGTTGACCCAGGCGATCAGGGTGTCGACCAGGTGCGGCAGGTCCCCCGCGATCTTCCCCACCTGGTCCACCAACAGCGTCCCCAGCGCCGCCAGGAACCCCACCACCGCGACCGCGACCGCCACGAACACCAGGAAGGTGCCCACCCCGCGACGCACCCCCCGCGCCGCCATCCGGTCCACCGCCGGCTCCAGCGCCAGCGACAGGAAGAACGCCACCAGCAGCATCACGAACAGGTCGATCAGCTGCCGGAACGCCCAGTCGGCGAGCTGGAACAACCCGACCAGCACCAGGAACAGCACCATCGCCCGGGGCAGCCACCGGGGCATCCCGCCCCACCCCCGCGCGTCGTCGGCGACCGGCACCGACCCTTCCGTGTCCTTGAGCTCTTCGCTGACCGTCACGCCGACAGTCTGTCCCACCACCCCCGCCGCGAAAGCTCACCGCAACAGCGGGGACACCCCCTGCGTCTCACAGACCACCCGCCAGACGTCCTTGGCCTCCCAGCCCGCCTCCAACGCCTGGCGCACCGTCCGCCCGCCCAGCTCGCTCATCACGTGGTCGGACGCGAACGACTCCGCGTACGCCTCCCCGAAGTGCGCGTACATCCGCCGCCAGAACTCCGTCAACCTCATGCCCCCCAGTATCCCGGACCCCCCTGCGCGCCCCCACCCGCAGCACCACCCCCGAATCCCCCTACCGCGGCAGGGCCAGCACCCCCGCCCCGAGGTACTGCCGGTCCCCACAGGCCCGCGGCCCCACCGGACAGGCTCCCGCCGCCGACGCCGCCAGCAACTCCACCAGCCCGTCCGCCCCCAGCTCCGGATGCAGGGCGGCCGCCACCGCCACCGCCCCCGACGCGTGGGCCGCCGCCATCGAGGTGCCCGCCAGCGCCGCGTACTGCCCGCCGGGCCAGTCGGAGACGACCGCCCCCTGCGCCCCGGCGTCCGGGTCCCCGCCCGGTGCGGCCAGCGAGACGCGCCCGCGGCCGTAGTTGGAGTAGGACGACGGGCGTCCGTCCCGGTTGACCGCGCTGACGGTGACCACGCCCGGGAGTTCGCCGGGGAGGCGGATGCACTCGGTGCCCAGGTAGCGGGTGGGGGCCGGCCCGGAGACCCGGTCGTTGGGGCTGCGCCCGTCGGTCCGGCCGGTGCCGAGGTCCTGCCCGTCGTTGCCGGCCGAGGCGACCACCACCGCGCCCCTGCGCTGGGCGTACCCGACGGCCCGGCCGACGGCCTCGATCAGCGCCGCCTGGTCCTGGTCCTCGGGGCAGTTGTACTTCCACGGGTCCGCGAAGTAGCTGTTGTTGATCGCCTTCGCCCCGTGGTCGGCCGCCCAGAGCACGCCGCAGACGATGTTCTCCGCGTAGTACTGCCCCAGCGGCCCGAGCAGCCGGACGGCGGCGATCCGCACTCCCGGCGCGACCCCGATGACGCCGTGGCCGTCGCGGGCCGCCCCGATGATCCCGGCGACATGGGTGCCGTGCCCGCTCTCCCCCATCCCGGGGTCGGGCCGCCAGGAGCCGGACCGGGCGTCCGGGCGGCCGTCCGCGCAGGAGGCCGAGGCCTTCGGGTCGACGGCCGCCCGCAGGTCCGGGTGGGTGTCGTCCACGCCGGAGTCCAGGACGGCGACCAGCACCTTCCGCATCGCCTCGGCGCTCGGCGCCCCCGCGGCGGCGTCCCCGGTACGGCCGGAGGCGGGCCCCAGCATCGCGAGGTTCCAGGCCCCGGCCTCCGCCGGATCGGGCACCGTGGGGGTCGCACCGTCCTGCCCGTCGGCGGCCCGCAACCAGGCCGCGGAGTCACGAGCCCCGCCGCCGTCCAGGCCCCTGCGCTCCGCGCCGGTCCGCCGGCCGTCCGAGCTGCTGCCCTCGGAGCCCGCCGTGAAGTCCCCGGCACCCTCCACCGCCCGCGGCGGGCCCACCACCGGGGCGGTCCGGGTCGCTCCGACGGCGGCGATCCCGGGCCGGCTCCGCACCCTGCCCGCGAAGCCGCCGGTCGCGTAGGCCAGCACCGCCCCGATCTGCGGGTACTCCTGGACCACCTGCCCGCCCGCCGCCCGGCTCTCCGCCCCGGCCCGGGCCGCGCCCACGCCGTCCGGCCGCTCGGCCAGGACGAGGTAGCTCAGGTACGCCCGCCCGGGCCCCGAGGCGTACGGGACGGCACCGCCGGCCACCAGCGCCGTGAGCAGCATCGCCAGCAGCGCCCGGGCGGGCCCGCAGATCCTGCGGCGGCGGACCGTACGCACGGGGCCGCAGGACTGGTGCGCCTGCGCCATCCGCGGTCTCCGCTCGTCCGGTCGGGTGAGGTCAGGGCATGCGGCCACGGCCGTCCGGCAGCGGCCAGAGATTGATCACATGTCCGTTTCATCACCATATGAGCCGATCACTGTTCCCGCCCCCGCAGCTACACCCCCCGCCCCCGGCGCCTCCCGCCGGGCCCGCCGCACCGGCGCCCGCCGCCCACCACCCGCCGCCCACGCCCACGCCCACGCGCACCCGCACCCGCACCCGCCGCCCCACCGGCCGTCCTCCCGACCGCCCGGCCGTCCCGCCGCATGTCAGTCCCACCCGGCACCATGGGGGCATGGCGCCCGAGCACCCGACCCCACCGGCCGACGAGCCGCCGACCGGCCTCCCCCGGCCCGACGGCCCCCAGGCCGCCGACGACCCCCTGGCCGGCTTCGCCCCGGCCACCCGGGCCTGGTTCACCGGTGCCTTCTCCGCCCCCACCACCGCCCAGGCCGAGGCCTGGCGCGCCATCGGTCGCGGAACGGACGTCCTGGTGGTCGCCCCCACCGGCTCCGGCAAGACGCTCGCCGCCTTCCTCTCCGCCCTCGACCGGCTCAGCAGCACCCCGCCCCCCGCCGAGACCAAGCGCCGCTGCCGGGTGCTCTACGTCTCCCCGCTCAAGGCCCTCGCGGTGGACGTCGAGCGGAACCTGCGCGCCCCGCTGACCGGCCTGCGCCAGGCCGCCGTCCGCCTCGGCCTGCCCGAGCCGGAGGTGCAGGTCGCCATCCGGTCGGGCGACACCCCGGCCGCCGACCGCCGCCGTTTCGCGAGCCACCCGCCCGACATCCTGATCACCACCCCCGAATCGCTCTTCCTGCTGCTCACCTCCGCCTCCCGGGAGGCCCTGCGCGGCGTCGACACGGTGATCCTGGACGAGGTCCACGCCGTCGCCGGCACCAAGCGCGGCGCCCACCTCGCGCTCAGCCTGGAGCGGTTGGACGAGCTGCTGGACCGCCCGGCGCGCCGGATCGGCCTGTCCGCGACGGTGCGCCCGGTCGAGGAGGTGGCCCGCTTCCTCAGCCCCCAGCGCGGCGCCGCCGTCGTCCAGCCCGCCGCCGCCAAGCAGTTCGACCTCTCGGTGGTCGTCCCCGTCCCCGACCTGGACGACCTGCCCGCCGCGCCCGCCACCGGCGGCGCCGCCGGGAGCGACCCGCAGCACCTGGGGGCACCTCCCGGCCCCCAGGCCGGGGGCGCGTCCATCTGGCCGCACGTCGAGGAGCGGATCGTCGACCTGGTCGAGGCGCACCGCTCGACCATCGTCTTCGCCAACTCCCGGCGCCTGGCCGAGCGCCTGTGCAACCGGCTGAACGAGATCGCCCACGAGCGCGCCACCGGCAGCGCCTTCCCGGAGGCGCACGCCCCGGCCCAGCTGATGGGCGGCTCGGGCGCCGCCAAGGGCGCGCCCGCGGTCATCGCCCGGGCCCACCACGGCTCCGTCTCCAAGGAGCAGCGGTCCCTCGTCGAGGAGGAGTTGAAGGCCGGTCGGCTGCCCGCCGTGGTCGCCACCTCCAGCCTGGAGCTGGGCATCGACATGGGCGCGGTGGAGCTCGTCGTCCAGGTCGAGTCCCCGCCGTCGGTCGCCTCCGGCCTGCAGCGGGTCGGCCGGGCGGGCCACCAGGTCGGCGCCGTCTCCACCGGCGTGTTCTTCCCCAAGTACCGGGGCGACCTGGTGCAGTCCGCCGTGGTCACCGAGCGGATGCGGGCCGGCCGGATCGAGGCCCTGCGCATCCCGCGCAACCCGCTGGACGTGCTGGCCCAGCAGCTGGTCGCGATGACCGCCCTGGACACCTGGCAGGTGGACGACCTGCTCGCGGTGGTCCGCCGCGCCGCGCCGTTCGCGACCCTCCCGCAGTCCGCCTTCGACGCCGTGCTCGACATGCTGGCCGGCCGCTACCCCTCGGACGCCTTCGCCGAGCTGCGCCCCCGGGTGGTCTGGGACCGGGTCGCCGGGACGGTCACCGGGCGCCCCGGCGCCCAGCGCCTCGCCGTCACCTCCGGCGGCACCATCCCCGACCGCGGACTGTTCGGCGTCTTCATCGCCGGCACGGACCCCAAGAAGGGCGGCGGCCGGGTCGGTGAGCTCGACGAGGAGATGGTCTACGAGTCCCGCGTCGGCGACGTGTTCACCCTCGGCACGACCTCCTGGCGGATCGAGGACATCACCCACGACAAGGTGCTGGTCACCCCCGCCCCCGGCATCCCCGGCCGGCTCCCGTTCTGGAAGGGCGACTCCCTCGGCCGCCCGCTCGAACTCGGCCGCGCCCTGGGCGCGTTCACCCGCGAGCTGGGCACCCTCCAACCGGAGGCCGCCACCGAGCGCCTCAAGCAGGCCGGCCTGGACGACTGGGCCGCCGCCAACCTGCTGGACTACCTGGCCGAGCAGCGCGCCGCCTGCGGCCACCTCCCGGACGACCGCACCATCGTGGTCGAGCGCTTCCGGGACGAGCTCGGCGACTGGCGGATCGTCATCCACTCCCCGTTCGGCGCCCAGGTGCACGCTCCCTGGGCCCTGGCCCTGGGCGCCCGGCTGCGCGAGAAGCACGGCCTGGACCCCCAGGTCATGCACGCCGACGACGGGATCGTGCTGCGCCTGCCCGACGCCGACCTGTTCGCCCCGGACTTCGACTTCAGCAGCCCCGCCGCACCCTCCGGCCCGGCCCCGGACGAGGCCCCGGTCGGCGCCGACGCCGCCCTGTTCGAGGCCGGCGAGATCGAACAGCTGGTCACCGAACAGGTCGGCGGCTCCGCCCTGTTCGCCGCCCGCTTCCGCGAGTGCGCCGGCCGCGCCCTGCTGCTCCCCCGCCGCAGCCCCGGCCGCCGCACCCCGCTCTGGCAGCAGCGCCAGCGCGCCGCCCAACTGCTCGAGGTCGCCTCCGAGTACGGCTCGTTCCCGATCGTCCTGGAGGCCGTCCGCGAATGCCTCCAGGACGTCTTCGACGTCCCCGGCCTGGTCGAGCTGATGGGTGACCTCGAGTCCCGCGCCGTCCGCCTGGTCGAGGTCACCACCCCCGAGCCCTCGCCCTTCGCCCGCTCGCTGCTGTTCGGCTACGTCGCCCAGTTCCTCTACGAGGGCGACTCCCCGCTCGCCGAGCGCCGGGCCGCCGCCCTGTCACTGGACTCCCGGCTGCTGTCCGAACTCCTCGGCCAGGCCGAGCTGAGCGAACTGCTCGATCCGCAGGTGCTCGCCGAGCTGGAGGCCGAGCTCCAACGCCTCACCCCGGAACGGCGGATCAAGGACGCCGAGGGCGTCGCCGACGCCCTGCGCCTGCTCGGCCCGCTCACCGAGGCCGAGCTGACCGTCCGCGGTGCCGAGCCGCTCTGGGCACTGGAGCTGGAGGCCGCCCGCCGGGTGATCCAGGTCCGGATCGCCGGCGAACAGCGCTGGGCCGCGATCGAGGACGCCGGACGGCTGCGGGACGCGCTCGGCACCCCGCTGCCGGTCGGCGTCCCCGAGGCCTTCACCGAACCGGTCAAGGACCCGCTGGGCGACCTGCTGGCCCGCCACGCCCGTACCCACGGCCCGTTCACCGCCGCCGAGGCCGGCGCCCGTTTCGGCCTCGGCACCGCCGTCGTCACCGGCACCCTGCACCGGCTCACCGCCGCCGGCCGCCTGGTCCAGGGCCAGTTCCGCCCCCCGGCCGCCCGCCACCCCACCTCGTCGGAGGCGCTCGGTGCGGCACCCGCCGGCCACGCCGTCCTCGAGTGGTGCGACGCCGAGGTGCTGCGCCGGCTGCGCCGCCGCTCGCTGGCCGCCCTGCGCCAGGAGGTCGAGCCCGTTCCGCCGCGCGCCCTGGCGGCGTTCCTGCCGCAGTGGCAGCACCTGGCCGGGCACCGGCTGCGCGGCCCGGACGGCCTGCTCCGGGTGGTCGAACAGCTCCAGGGCACCGCCCTGCCCGCCTCCGCCCTGGAGAAGCTGGTCCTCCCGGCCCGGCTCTCCGACTACTCCCCGGGGCTGCTGGACGAGCTGATGGCGGCCGGCGAGATCGGCTGGTGCGGCGCCGGCGCGCTGCCCGGCAAGGACGGCTGGCTCAGCCTGCACCTGGCCGAGAACGCCCACCTGCTGCGGCCCGAGCCCGTCCCGCCGACGCTCACCCCGGTGCACAGCGCCCTGATGCAGGCCCTGGCCGGCGGCTACGGCCTGTTCTTCCGCCAGCTCGTGCAGCAGCTTCCGGAGGACACCCCGGAGCCGGAGGTCGTCGAGGCGCTCTGGGACCTGGTCTGGGCCGGGTACGTCACCAACGACACCCTGGCCCCGCTGCGTGCCCTGCTCGGCTCCGGCCGCACCGCGGGCGCCACCGCCCACCGCGCCCCGAGGGCCACCCCCCGCGGCCGCTACGGCGGTGCGGGCCGGCCCTTCGGCCGGGTCGGCGGCGCGGGGCGCAGCGGCCCGCCGACGGTGGCCGGGCGCTGGTCGCTGCTGCCCGCCTTCGCCACCGACCCGACGGTACGGGCCACCGCCCAGGCGCAGAGCCTGCTGGACCGGCACGGGCTGCTCACCCGCGGCACGGTCGCCGCCGAACGGGTGCCCGGTGGCTTCGCCGGGGTCTACCGGGTGCTCGCCGCGATGGAGGAGCGCGGCCGGGCCCGCCGCGGCTACTTCGTCGAGGGCCTGGGCGGCGCCCAGTTCGCGATGGAGGGCGCCGCGGACCGGCTGCGCTCGGTCAGCGGCCGGCTGGAACGGGCCCGCAGCGCCGAGTGGCCGGCCGCCCCGACCGCGGAGCCGCCGCAGCTGCTGGTGCTGGCCGCCGCCGACCCGGCGAACGCCTACGGCGCCGCCCTGCCCTGGCCGGAGCCGCCCACCGCCCCCGACCGCAAGGAGTCCACCGCCCATCGACCGGGCCGCAAGGCGGGCGCCCTGGTGGTCCTGGTGGACGGCGAGCTGGCGCTGTACGTGGAGCGGGGCGGGAAGTCGCTGCTGGCCTGGCCCCAGGACCCCGCGACCCGGGCGCTGGCCGCCGGGGCGCTCGCCGACGCGGTCCGCGCGGGGGCCCTGGGCAGTGTCACGGTGGAGCGGGCCAACGGCGAGCCCGCCCTCGGCTCCGAGCTCGGCCGCGCCCTGGAGGACGCCGGTTTCCACGCCACCCCGCGCGGCCTCCGGCTGCGCCCCTAGCAAGCCCCCGCAGGCCCCCAGGGTCGCGCCGCAGGGCCTCGCAGGGCCCCGCAGGGCTCCCTGGCCCCTCGCGGGCCCTCGGGCCGGGCGCAGGAGGAACGACGGAGGCCGCGGAGTCAACGACCCCACGGCCTCCGGCCACGTCCGATCACCCGCTCGGGGGCGGCTGTGCCTCCATCCGGCCCACGGGCTTCCCCGCGCGGCGTCGGCGTCCGCGTCGCACCGGCCCGGTCGCGTTCCGGTCGGCGTGCACGGGGATGAGACCGAGCCCCCAGCCGCCGGCCGCGAGCAGTCCCAGCACCGCACCGTCCGCGAGCTGCTCCCGGACGGCCGGGAGCCAGAGGGCGAGCCCGGCAGCGAGGACCGCCAGGACCCAACGGGCCCGCCAGGGCACTGCGCGCCGCACCTGCTGCCGTATTCGGGCCGGGGCCGCCGCGCGCACCGCCACGAGTCTTCGCACGACCGCCCTCCTCCGCTCGTCCCGGGCGTCGGAGCAGCCCGGGTGGCGAGGCCGGAGTCAGGCGGCGACCACGTCCATCGCGGCGGCCTTGGGCGAGAGGTTCGCCCGGTCGGTGCCGGGGGCGGGCAGCGGAACCGGTTCGAGTACCGGCCTCAGCAGATCACCTTCGGAGAGGGTGGCCATCGCCGCAAGTTCGGCGAGCGACAGTTCGTCGCTGACCTCGCGCATGACCTCGGACATCCGGACGTCGAGTGCGTCGCAGATGGCGGAGAGCAGCTCCGAGGAGGCCTCCTTCTGACCCCGCTCCACCTCGGAGAGGTACCCGAGCGAAACCCTGGCGGCCGCCGACACCTCGCGGAGTGTGCGGCCCTGGCGCTGGCGCTGCCGACGCAGTACATCGCCCAGTAGGCGACGGAGCAGGATCATCGGTGCCTCCCTCCTCGGACTGCGGATCGAGATGTCACGCCCCCACCGTACCGCCTTGCCCGCTTCGCGTGCGGGGACCCCGGTCGTGTTCACTCTGGGCTGCAAGGCCGCCCCCCTCCTCGTTCCGGTGCCGCCTCCGGGTTCGCGGGCCCCTCGTGGTACCCGTCGCGGCCCACCCGGCCACCGTCACGCAACTCGTTCGCCACCTGGTTTCTGCCCAACCAGGACCTTGGATGTAACACGATCCTCCAGCTGTGCCATACCCGCTCGCCAGTTCGACGGACCCCGCTCCGGCGGAGAACCTGCGGAGAACCTGCGACGGGCCCCTAGCGAGCGAGCCGGACGACCAGCAACTCCAGTGCGGCGGTCACCGCACCGTGACGGATTGTGGCACGGTCGCCGGACAGCAGGGGCGAACTGACCAGAGTTCCCTCCGGGCCGGCCACCGCGAGGTGTACCGTGCCGACCGGCTGACCGTCCTGCGGCTCCGGACCGGCCACCCCGGTCGTCGCCAGCCCGTACGTGGCCCCCAGCAGCCCGCGCACGCCCTCGGCCATCTGCCCGGCCACCACCGGGTGGACCGGGCCGTGCACGTCCAGCAAGCCCTCGTCCACGCCGAGCACCGAGGCCTTCAGCCCGGTCGCGTAGGCGGTGACCGACCCCCGGAAGGTCGCGGACGCCCCGGGGACGTCCACCAGGGCGGCGGCCAGCAGCCCGCCGGTCAGCGACTCGGCGACGGCCAGGGTGCCGCCCCGGGCGCGCAGTGCGGCGTGCGCCCGCTCGGCCAGTTCGTAGTCCGTCACCAGGTCTCCCCCTTCTTCGTTCACGGGCCTCACGAGCCCGCCACCGGTGCGACCGCCGCTCAGTGCTCCGCCCGCTGCGCGGCCCTGCCCTCGCGGCGCAGTCGCACCGCCTGCCCGACGTAGTCCAGCGCGGTGCCGACGGTCAGCAGCACCGCCAGGCCCATCAGGACCGCCCGCCCGGTGGCCAGCCAGTCGGTCAGCGGCAGGACGTACATGCCGACCGCGGTGCCCTGGGTCAGCGTCTTGAGCTTGCCGCCGCGGCTGGCCGGGATGACCCCGTAGCGGATCACCCAGAAGCGCATCAGCGTGATGCCGAGTTCGCGGGCCAGGATCACCACGGTGACCCACCAGGGCAGGTCGCCGAGCAGCGAGAGGCCGATCAGCGCCGAGCCCATGATCGCCTTGTCGGCGATCGGGTCGGCGATCTTCCCGAAGTCGGTGACCAGGCCCTTGCGGCGGGCCAGCTCGCCGTCGAACAGGTCGGTGATCATCGCGATGGCGAACGCGGCCCAGGCGACCGCCCGCCACTTGGGGTTGTGCCCGCCGTCCGCGAACAGCAGCGCGACGAAGACGGGCACCAGGAGCACCCGGACCATCGTGAGCACGTTGGCGATGTTCCAGATGCCCGGCGCCGGCGGAAGGGCGGCCGCCGGTCTGCCCGGGTGGGCCGCGGCCGGGGCGCCGGGCCCCTTGGTCATTCCCCGGCTCCCGGCGCCTCGGCCCTCACAGTGCCGGGCAGGCGCACCTGTTCCAGCGCCTCGGCGATCAGGTCGACGCCTTCGCTGGCCACCACGGTGGCCCGCCAGAACTGCCCGACCCGCGGGTCCTCGACGCCGTGCAGGGTGGTCAGGCCGTCCGTCTCCGGGGCCTGGTGGGCGGCACGGCCCTCGACCACCCCGTCCTCGACCGACTCGATCAGCACCTCGACCTCGGTGCCGATCCGCTGCTCGGCCCGCTGGGCGGTCATCTCCTCGGCGAGGCGGCTGAGCCGGTTCAGCCGGTCCGCGACCACGTCCTCGGGCAGCTTGCCGTCGTAGCCGGCCGCCTCGGTGCCCTCCTCGTCGGAGTAGCCGAAGACGCCGATCGCGTCCAGCCCGGCGTGGGTGACGAAGCGTTCCAGCTCGGCGAAGTCCTCCTCGGTCTCCCCGGGGAAGCCGACGATGAAGTTGGACCGGGCGCCGGCCTGCGGGGCCTTGTCGCGGATGGTCTTCAGCAGCTCCAGGAACTGGTCGGTGGAGCCGAAGCGGCGCATCCGGCGCAGCACGGCCGGCGCCGAGTGCTGGAAGGACAGGTCGAAGTAGGGCACCACGCCGGGCGTCCCGGTCATCGCGTCGATCAGGCCCGGCCGCATCTCGGCCGGCTGCAGGTAGGAGACCCGCACCCGCTCGACGCCCTCGATCGCGGAGATCTCGCCGAGCAGCGTCTCCAGCAGCCGGATGTCGCCGAGGTCCTTGCCGTACGAGGTGTTGTTCTCGCTGACCAGGACGATCTCGCGGACGCCCTGCCCGGCCAGCCACTGGGCCTCGTGCAGGACGTCGGAGGGCCGGCGGGAGATGAAGGAGCCCCGGAAGGCCGGGATGGCGCAGAAGGAGCAGCGGCGGTCGCAGCCGGAGGCGAGCTTGACCGAGGCGACCGGGCTGTCGTCCAGCCGCTTGCGCAGGGTGCGGGGGCCGGAGGCGGGCGCGAGGCCGTCGGGCAGGTCGGCGATCGGCGCGGCGGCGGCCTCGGCGCCGTGGCCGGGCAGGGCGACGGCCTCGGCGGCGGACTGCCGCTCGGCCGGGCTGATCGGCAGCAGCTTGCGGCGGTCGCGGGGGATGTGCGGGGCGTGGTGGCCGCCGGACAGGATGGTCTGCAGGCGGTCGGAGATGTCCGCGTAGTCGTCGAAGCCGAGCACGCCGTCCGCCTCGGGCAGCGCGTCGGCGAGCTCCTTGCCGTAGCGCTCGGCCATGCAGCCGACGGCGACGACGGCCTGGGTGCGGCCGTGGCCCTTGAGGTCGTTGGCCTCCAGCAGGGCGTCGACGGAGTCCTTCTTGGCGGCCTCCACGAAGCCGCAGGTGTTGACGACGGCGACGTCGGCTTCGGCGGCGTCGTCGACCAGCAACCAGCCGTCGGCCTCCAGTCGCCCGGCGAGTTCCTCGGAGTCCACCTCGTTGCGGGCGCATCCGAGCGTGACAAGGGCGACAGTACGGCGTTCAGGCATAGGCCCAAGATTAACGCGCGGCCTCCGGTGCCGTTCGCCCCGGAGTCCGCGCGCCCTGGATCAGCTGATCACCACCGGCCCCGGCCGGCCCCTGTGGTCAGCCCGCCTGCGGGTCTCCGGGGGTGTACGTGACGTGCACCACCTGGCCGTCCTTGCCGAGGAGGCCGAGGTCCTTGCCGTTGACGTACGCGTGCACGGCCCCGCCGTTGCCGAGCACCAGCTTGATCTGCTTGGGGTCGGTGAAGGTCTGGTCCTGGCCGCCGCTGATGTTGTTCTGGAACAGCGACTTGCCGTTGCCGTCCATCGCGGACACCCAGCTGGTGCCCTCGGCGACCAGCTTCACGGTGACCTTGTCGGCCGGGACGGCGGCGATCGCGGCGGCGCTCGGCGCGGGCGCCGGCGGCTGGACGGTCGGCGTGACCGGGGCGACGGAGCCGGTGCCGGAGCCGCTGGGCAGCGGGGCGCTGGCGGAGCCGGTGGTGCTCCGGCCGTCCTTGCCGTTGACCAGGTTGAAGCCGATCAGCGCGACCACCGCGACGATCGCGGCGACCATGGCCGCCGTCCAGTTCGGCCGGCTGCGGCCGGGCACCTTGATCGGACCGCTGTCGATCAGCTGCGTGGCCGGGCTCTTGGAGGCCGGCGAGCCGCCGTGCGCGGCGTCGTAGCGGGCGACCAGTTCCTCGCCGTCCACGCCGACGGCGCGGGCGATCGAGCGGATGTGCCCGCGGGCGTAGAAGTCGCCGCCGCAGCGGCCGAAGTCGTCCTCCTCGATGGCGTGGACGATCGGCACCCGCACACGGGTGGCGGTACTCACCTGGTCCACCGTGAGTCCCGCCTCGATCCGGGCGGCGGACAACACCCGGCCGATGCTCGGGGCATCGGCCGCCTGCACCTCGTCGTCGGTCGGCTCGACGGACTCGTCGGTCGGCTCGGCGGGCGACGGGGCGTTCTCGCGGTCGGGGGACTTGCCGATGGTCACGGGGCACGCCTTTCGAGCGGATGGCCACCTGCTGGAGAACAGTCTAGGGGCGGGGGCGGATCGTTTCTCAAGCGGAGCGGGCCCGAATGCGCGCGCCCGCCGCCCCCGGGGGCCGGCCCCCCGTTGACCGGCCGTCAACGGGGGTGCCCGGCGGGCCCCGGGGTGCGCTTTCCGGCGTGTGACGCGGCGCGCGGGCATCCGGTTCCTTGCGGCTCGTCTACCCTCCACCGAACGAGTGAACGCCTCGATCGGCGGGGTCCGTCAGCCGCACGTGAGGGCGTCCTCGGCGGCTCCCGTGGGCGCCCGTCAGTTCCCCTGCCGATACCGCCACTCCCGGCCGGCTCGGTCCGCTCAGCCCCTCAGGGTGACCAGCACACCGTCCAGCTCGTCCGGCTTCACCAGCACGTCACGGGCCTTGGAGCCCTCGCTCGGACCGACGATCCCCCGCGACTCCATCAGGTCCATCAGCCGGCCCGCCTTGGCGAAGCCGACCCGGAGCTTGCGCTGGAGCATCGAGGTGGAGCCGAACTGGGTGGAGACCACCAGCTCGGCCGCCTGGATCAGCAGGTCCAGGTCGTCGCCGATCTCCTCGTCGATCTCCTTCTTCGGCCCGGATCCGACCGTCACGTCGTCCCGGTAGACGGCGCTCAGCTGGTCCTTGCAGTGCTGCACCACCCGGGCGATCTCCGCCTCGGTGACGAAGGCGCCCTGCATGCGGATCGGCTTGCTCGCGCCCATCGGCAGGAAGAGCGCGTCGCCCTTGCCGATCAGCTTCTCCGCGCCGGGCTGGTCCAGGATGACCCGGGAGTCGGCCATCGCGGAGGTCGCGAAGGCCAGCCGTGACGGCACGTTGGCCTTGATCAGACCGGTGACCACGTCCACCGAGGGCCGCTGGGTGGCGAGCACCAGGTGGATGCCGGCCGCACGGGCCAGCTGGGTGATCCGGACCACCGAGTCCTCGACGTCCCGCGGCGCGACCATCATCAGGTCGGCCAGCTCGTCGACGATCACCAGCAGGTACGGGTACGGCGTCAGCTCCCGTTCGCTGCCCGGCGGCGGGGTGACCTTGCCGGCCCGCACCGCCGCGTTGAAGTCGTCCACGTGCCGGAAGCCGAACGCGGCGAGGTCGTCGTAGCGCATGTCCATCTCGCGCACGACCCACTGGAGGGCCTCGGCGGCCTTCTTCGGGTTGGTGATGATCGGCGTGATCAGGTGCGGGATGCCCTCGTACGCCGTCAGCTCGACCCGCTTCGGGTCGACCAGGACCATCCGCACCTCGTCCGGCGTGGCCCGGGCCAGGATCGAGGTGATCAGGCAGTTGATGCAGGACGACTTGCCCGCACCGGTCGCACCGGCCACCAGGATGTGCGGCATCTTCGCGAGGTTCGCCATCACCGTGTGGCCCTCGACGTCCTTGCCCATGCCGACGAGCATCGGGTGGCTGTCCTCGGCGGCCGCGCGCGAGCGCAGCAGGTCGCCGAGGTTGACCATCTCGCGGTCCCGGTTGGGGATCTCGATGCCGACCGCGGACTTGCCCGGGATCGGGCTGATGATCCGCACGTCCGGGCTGGCCACCGCGTAGGCGATGTTCTTGGCGAGGGCGGTGATCCGCTCCACC
Organism: Kitasatospora sp. NPDC001539; assembly: GCF_040298565.1. Taxonomy (NCBI): domain Bacteria; kingdom Bacillati; phylum Actinomycetota; class Actinomycetes; order Kitasatosporales; family Streptomycetaceae; genus Kitasatospora; species Kitasatospora sp. NPDC001539. The sequence continues at coordinate 27,905 of NZ_JBEPAK010000031.1, forward strand.
TTGACGGCGGGGCCCAGCTCGACCTCGTAGCGGGTGACCGTCGGGCCGCGGGTGAAGCCGGTGACCCTGGCGTCCACCTTGAACTCGGCGAAGGTGCTGGTGAGCTGGGCCACCACCTCGTCGTTGAGGGCGCTGCGGGCCTTGGCCGGGCCGCCGCGCTCCAGCAGGTCGAGCGGGGGCAGCGCGTAGGTGATGTCCCCGGCGAGCTGGAGCTGCTCCATCCGCACCGGCGCCGGGCCGTGCTCCGCGGGCGCGCCCGGGCCACCGCTGCGGGCGGCCGGGACGGCCGGCTCCTCGGGCGGCGCGGTGAGGTCCTTGACCTGGTGCATCATGTCCGCCACCGCGGAGGAGGCGGGCACGCCGTAGACCAGCGCGCCGTCCAGGTCGGCGGCCGCTCCGGCGGCGAGGTCGCGGGTGGCGTACGGGTCCGGGGCCTCCCCGTCCAGCGGCTCCTTGTCCAGGGAGAGCCGGACGGCCTCCGGCCGCTCCTCGGGATCGGCGCCCTGCTTGCGCCGACGGCGGCGGCGGCGCGCGGCGACCTCGTCCGTCGGGTCGTCACCGACGGTGTCCAGGGTGAACGGAAGCGCGTCGGGGTCCGCGTCCTCCGGCGGTTCGGTGGACAGCTCGCGCTCCGGCGTGCGCCCCCAGTGCACCTCGTCCTGGGGCCCGGGCTCGACCACGCCGAGCCGTATCCCGATGCCCCGCAGCCGCTCGCCGATCCGGTTGACCGGGGTGGCGGTGACCACCAGCAGGCCGAAGAAGGCCAGCAGCAGGAGCAGCGGCACCGCCAGCGCCGGGCCGGCGGCGGCCATCATCGGGGTGGACGCGGCCCAGCCGACGATCCCGCCGGCCGTCCTTATCCGGGAGGCGCCGCTGCCCATCACGGGCGCGCCGCAGCCGATGTGGACCAGGCCGAGGACGCCGACCAGCAGCGCGCTCAGCCCGATCACGATCCGGCCGTTGGCCTCCGGCAGCTCCGGGTGGCGCCAGAGCCGGATCGCGATGCCGGCCAGCAGGAACGGCACCAGCACGTCGAGCCGCCCGAACAGTCCGGACACCACGGCGGTGGCCGCCTCGCCCAGCCAGCCCTGCGGGCTGAACCAGGTGCCGGCGGCGATCACCATCGCGAGCGCGAAGAGCACGAGGCCCAGCCCGTCCTTGCGGTGGGCCGGGTGGAGGTTCTTGGCGCCGTCGCCGACACCGCGGAAGATCGCGGCGATCGGGCTCGCCAGGGCGTTGAGGAAGCGCACCAGCCCCGACCGGGACGGCGGCGGGGGCGGCGGGGTCGACTTGGCCGCCGCCTTCTTCGCGGGGGCCTTGCGGGCTGCCGCCTTCTTCGCGGGCGGCTTCCCCGGGGCCTTCGCCGCGGCCTTCTTGGACGGTCCCGGAGTCGGCTTGCGTGCTGCGTTCCCGGGCGTGCGAGTGGCCATGGGTCAGCAGCCTACCGGTGCTGACCACCGGTGCCCACGCGCCCGGGGCGGGGTGCCCGGACGTGTCGCAGACACACCGTCACGCTGACCGGGTTTCACCCGGCTGCACCGCTGAACCACCCGGACGGGCGAGCGCGGAGCCGCGGTTCCGCACCGAACGGCACCCAGCCGAGGCCGGTCCTCCGAGCTGCCCGGGCACGCCGAGCCGTACCGGGCCGGTCCTACGAACTGCCCGGCCGCATCGCGTCCAACGCCCGGCGCAGACCGGCCAGCTTGCGCTCCAGGTGCGCCGCGGTGGCGGCCACCCCGGCGTCCTGCGTGCCGTCCAGCTGCTTCCCGAGCGCCTCCGCCTGCTCCTCGACCGCCGCCAGCCGCGCGGACAGCTCGCCCAGCAGCGCCCCGCCGAGCTCCTGCTCGCCGCCGCCCTCCTCCAGCTGCAGCCGCAGCAGCGCGGCCTGCTCCTTCAGCTGGCAGTTCTTGACGTACAGGTCCACGAAGACCGAGACCTTCGCCCGCAGCACCCACGGGTCGAAGGGCTTGGAGATGTAGTCCACGGCCCCGGCCGCGTAGCCGCGGAAGGTGTGGTGCGGGCCGTGGTTGATCGCGGTGAGGAAGATGATCGGGATGTCCCGGGTGCGCTCGCGGCGCTTGATGTGGGCGGCGGTCTCGAAGCCGTCCATCCCGGGCATCTGGACGTCCAGCAGGATCACCGCGAAGTCGTCGGTCAGCAGCGCCTTCAGCGCCTCCTCGCCGGAGGCGGCGCGCACCAGCGTCTGGTCCAGGGCGGAGAGGATCGCCTCCAGCGCCAGCAGGTTCTCCGGCCGGTCGTCGACCAGGAGGATCTTCGCCTTCTGCATGGGGGCCCGTCCTCCTGTCGCCTGCCTGCCGCCCGGTGAAGGCACCCGCACACTGCCCACCGCTACTCCGGTCATGCTAGCCGCACCCCCTCGCCCGGCACATCGCTCCATCGGGACCCGATCCGGAGCGGCGCGCTGCCAGTGCACCGGCGCACGCTCAGCAGGGTGTCGCCGTCCGGTCACTGTTCGCAACGCTCGGTGACCCTACCGGGTTCCCGGGTCCGACCGCCAGCAAACAGGTCCACCGGCGGGCGCGAACCCCGGGGCCCGGCCCGGGGTTCGCGCCCGCGCCCGGGTTCACGCGCGGTCGCCGTTCAACCACTCGTGCATCACCGCCAGCAGGTGGTCGGTCTCCACCGGCTTGGTGATGTGGTCGGTGGCGCCCGCCTCCAGCGACTTCTCGCGGTCGCCCTTCATCGCCTTCGCGGTCAGCGCGATGATCGGCAGCCCGGCGAACTGGGGCATCCGGCGGATCGCCTCGGTGGTCGCGTAGCCGTCCATCTCCGGCATCATGATGTCCATCAGGACCAGCGCCACGTTCTCGTGCTGCTCCAGCATCTCGATGCCCTCGCGGCCGTTCTCGGCGTACAGCACGGTCAGGCCGTGCTGCTCCAGCACGCTGGTCAGGGCGAACACGTTGCGCACGTCGTCGTCCACGATCAGCACCTGCTGGCCGTCGAAGCGGGTGTCGCCGCGGTCGGGCCGCGGCTGCTGCGCGGGCTCCGCCGTCCGGGCCGCGGCGGCGCTCTCGAGCGCGGCGCTGCGCCGGCGCTCCACCGCACCGCGGCGGCGCTCCTCGGCCATCTCCCGGACCTCCTGGGCCCAGTGGTCGGCCGGGTTCTCGCCGACCGGCACCGGCAGGCCCACCGGGGTCACCCCCACCGAGGCGCGCGGCGCGGGCGCGGCCGGACGCTCCGCCGGCCGGTCGGCGGGCACGGCGTCCGGGGCCTCGGTGCGCAGCGGCAGGTAGAGGGTGAACGTCGATCCCCGGCCGAGCTCGCTCTCGGCGTGGATCTCGCCGCCGAGCAGCCGGGCGATCTCCCGGCTGATCGAGAGGCCGAGGCCGGTGCCGCCGTACTTGCGGCTGGTGGTCCCGTCGGCCTGCTTGAACGCCTCGAAGATCTCCCGCAGCTTGTTGCCGGGGATGCCGATGCCGGTGTCGGAGACCGAGAAGGCGATCAGCTCGTCGTCCGGGCCCTGGATCGAGCCGGACTCCAGCAGCCGCTCGCGCACGTGCTGCGGGACGTCGTGGCCGGCCGGGCTGATCGAGAAGTCGACGCCTCCGGTGTCGGTGAACTTCACCGCGTTGGAGATCAGGTTGCGCAGCACCTGCTGGAGCCGCTGCTCGTCGGTGTGCAGCGTGACCGGCAGTGCGGGCGAGACCCGCACCTCGAAGGCCAGGTTCTTGTCCAGCGCGACGGGCTGGAAGGTGGCTTCGACGTAGTCCACCAGCTGGACCAGGGCGATCCGGGTCGGGCGGACGTCCATCTTCCCGGCCTCGACCTTGGACAGGTCGAGGATGTCGTTGATCAGCTGGAGCAGGTCGGAGCCGGCGCCGTGGATGGTGTCGGCGAACTCGACCTGCTTGGGCGAGAGGTTGCCCTCGTTGTTGTCGGAGAGCAGCTTGGCCAGGATCAGCAGCGAGTTGAGCGGGGTGCGCAGCTCGTGCGACATGTTGGCGAGGAACTCGCTCTTGTACCGCGAGGCCAGGGCGAGCTGCTCGGCACGCTCCTCCAGGACCTGCCGGGCCTCCTCGATCTCGCTGTTCTTGATCTCGATGTCCCGGTTCTGCTGGGCGAGTTGCTCGGCCTTCTCCTGCAACTCCTCGTTGGTGCGCTCCAGTTCCTCCTGGCGCGCCTCCAACTCGGCCGACCTCATCGAGAGTTCCGCGGTGAGCCGCTGGGACTCCAGCAGCAGGCCCTCGGTCTTGGTGTTGACGCTGATGGTGTTGACGGTCACGCCGATCAGGTCGGCGATCTGGTTGAGGAAGTCCAGCGCGACGGTGGTGAAGGAGCTGAAGGTGGCCAGCTCGATCACGCCGAGCAGCCGGCCCTCGAACTGCACCGGCAGCACCACGATGTGGGCCGGGGAGGCCTCGCCGAGCCCGGAGGCGACCTTGAGGTAGCCGGGCGGCGCCTCCTTGACGATGATCGCCCGCTTCTCCACCGCGGCCTGCCCGATCAGCGACTCGCCGGGCCGGAAGGTGGTCGGCATCGCCCGACGCTGGTAGCCGTAGCTGCCGATCAGCCGCAGCACGGTGTCGTTCTCGTCGTCGTCCTCGGTGATCAGCTCGGCGGTGCGGCCGGCGGGCTGGGCGAGGAAGAAGGCGCCGTGCTGGGCGGAGACCACGGGGGTCAGCTCCGTCATGATCAGCGAGGCGACCGCCTCCAGGTCCCGGCGGCCCTGCAGCAGGCCGGAGATCCGGGCCAGGTTGGTCTTGAGCCAGTCCTGCTCCTGGTTGGTGCGGGTGGTCTCGCGCAGGTTGGCGATCATCTGGTTGATGTTGTCCTTGAGCTCGTCGAGCTCTCCCGCGGCGTCCACGTCGATCCGCAGGCTGAGGTCGCCCCTGGTCACCGCGGTGGCGACCTGGGCGATCGCGCGCACCTGCCGGGTCAGGTTGTTGGCCAGCTCGTTCACCGACTCGGTGAGGTCCTGCCAGGTGCCGTCCACGCCGGGCACCCGGGCCTGGCCGCCGAGGCGCCCGTCGGTGCCCACCTCGCGGGCGACCCGGGTGACCTCGTCGGCGAAGGCCGACAGCTGGTCGACCATGGTGTTGATGTTGGTCTTGAGCTGGAGGATCTCGCCCCGCGCGTCGACGTCGATCTTCTGCGAGAGGTCTCCGCGCGCCACCGCCGTGATCACCAGCGCGATGTTGCGGACCTGGCCGGTGAGGTTGTTGGCCATCTGGTTGACGTTGTCGGTCAGGTCCTTCCAGATGCCGGCCACGCCCGGCACGCTCGCCTGGCCGCCCAGCGTGCCGTCGGTGCCCACCTCCCGGGCGACCCGGGTGACCTCCACCGCGAACGCGGACAGCTGGTCGACCATGGTGTTCAGGGTCCCGGCGAGCATCGCGATCTCGCCCTGGGCCTCGATGGTGATCTTCTTGGAGAGGTCGCCGCGGGCCACCGCGGAGGCGACCTCGGCGATGTTGCGCACCTGCCCGGTCAGGTTCGACGCCATGAAGTTGACGTTGTCGGTCAGGTCCTTCCAGATCCCCGACACCCCGCGGACCCGGGCCTGACCGCCCAGGATGCCCTCGGTGCCCACCTCGCGGGCGACCCGCGTCACCTCGTCGGCGAAGGCCGACAGCTGGTCGACCATGGTGTTGACGGTGGTCACCAGCTCGAGGATCTCGCCCCGGGCGTCGACGGTGATCTTCTTCGACACGTCGCCGCGCGCCACCGCCGTGGTCACCTCGGCGATGTTGCGGACCTGGCTGGTCAGGTTGTTGGCCATCAGGTTGACGCTGTTGGTCAGGTCCTTCCACGTCCCCGACACCCCGGGCACGCTGGCCTGGCCGCCGAGGATGCCCTCCGTACCGACGTCCCGGGCCACCCGGGTCACCTCGTCGGCGAACGAGGAGAGCTGGTCGACCATCGTGTTGATGGTGTTCTTCAGCTCCAGGATCTCCCCGCGCGCGTCCACCTGGATCTTCTGCGACAGGTCGCCCTTGGCGACCGCGGTCGTCACCTGCGCGATGTTGCGCACCTGGTCGGTGAGGTTGTTCGCCATGAAGTTGACGTTGTCGGTCAGGTCCCGCCAGACCCCGGCCGCCCAGGGGACCTGCGCCTGACCGCCCAACCGGCCCTCGGTGCCCACCTGGCGGGCCACCCTGGTCACCTGTTCGGCGAAGCCGGAGAGCTGGTCGACCATCGTGTTGATGGTGTTCTTCAGCTCCAGCATCTCGCCGCGCGCGTCCACCTCGATCTTCTGCGAGAGGTCCCCGCGCGCCACCGCCGTCGTCACCTGCGCGATGTTGCGCACCTGGCCGGTCAGGTTGTCGGCCATGAAGTTCACCGAGTCGGTCAGCTCGCGCCAGACCCCGGCCACGCCCGGCACCTGCGCCTGACCGCCCAGCCGCCCCTCGGTACCGACGTCCCGCGCCACCGTCGTGACCTGGGCGGCGAAGCTGTTCAGCTGGTCCACCATCGTGTTGACGGTGTTCTTCAGCTCCAGCATCTCGCCCGCCACGTCCACCGTGACCTTGCGGGACAGATCGCCCTTGGCCACCGCCGTGGTCACCTGGGCGATGTTGCGGACCTGCGCGGTCAGCCGGCCCGCCATGGTGTTGACCGAATCCGCCAGGTCCTTCCAACTGCCGGACACGCTGCGGACCTTCGCCTGACCGCCGAGCTTGCCCTCGGTGCCCACCTCGCGGGCCACCCGGGTCACCTCGTCGGTGAACTCCGAGAGCTGGTCCACCAGCCCGTTGACGGTCCGCCCGATCTTCAGGTACTCGCCGCGCAGCGGGTGGCTCACCCCGTTGCTGTGCAGCGAGCGCAGCTCCATCTTCTGGTCCAGGTCGCCCTCCGCGATCGAGGTCAGCACCCGGCCCACCTCGGCCATCGGACGGGCCAGGTCGTCGATCAGCGCGTTGCAGTTGTCGACGGCCGCCATCCAGGCGCCCTCGCCCGCGCCGGTCTCCAACCGCTCGTTCAGCCGGCCCTCGCGGCCGACCGCCCGGCGCACCCGGGCCAGTTCCCCGGTCAGGTGCTGGTTGCGCTCGGCGACCTCGTTGAACACCGCGGCGATCTCCGCCAGCGGCCCGTCGCCCGGGACCGTCAGCCGGCGGCGGAAGTTGCCGTCCCGCATCGCGGTCAGCGCGGACAGCAGCTTGCGCAGGTCGGCCGGCTCGGCACCCCGGTTGTGGCCCGAACGCCGGCCGGCCACGTTCCGCGGCGCCGTCCCGGACCGTCCGCCGCGCTGGGCGGGCGGCGTCGAACCGGATGCGTCCTTGGTTGCGTCCTTGGTGGCCGAACTCAACGGGCCCCTCCCACGTAGTGAACTGTCCGGTGACCGCCGCGCCGTTCCGGCACGCGCCCGGGCACCGGCCCGGCTGGGCTGCGCACCGGCGGACCCACTCGGCACACCGGCACCCACACGACCGTACTGCTCCCACCGGCCGTCGCGGACCCCCCAGTCTGGCAGCACTGGCGCCGAGTGCACGGCCGGTTGCGCTCGGTTGGTACCGCACCGTCCGAAACAGGTGGGCAGAATCACCCTCCAGTGCCTGTTTCACCGCCCCGCCCCCACGGGGAACCAGGCGGAAAGTAGGGTGGAGCGCTGCACCGGGCCACGACCCGACCCAGCGCCGCCGCACCCCGACGGCGCGCACGGGGAGTCGGCGCCGCACCGGACAGCCAGGGCAAGACCAGCAAAGGAGACGTGGCAACGTGGTCACCGCGCGCGCAGCCGCCACCTTCGACCCCGACGGCAGGTCCGCGGCCGCCGCCCGGGGCTTCGTCCGGGACGCGCTGCTCGGCTGGGGCCTGCCCGAGGTCGTCGACGACGCCGTCGTCCTGGTCAGCGAGCTGGTCACCAACGCCGTCGTGCACGCCGGCACCGCCGCCGAAGTCTGCTGCCTGCGCGAGGAGGAGACCGTCCGGATCGAGGTCACCGACCACCACCCCGAACGCAGCCTGCCCTCCCTCGGCGACGGGCCCGCCTCCGCCTCCGACCGCTACGCCGACCCCGACGGCGAGGGCGGCCGCGGCCTGCTGATGTGCTCCGCCCTCGCCGAACGCTGGGGCGTCGAGTACGCGGCCGGGCAGAAGACCGTGTGGTTCCGGCTCAGCCTGCCCGCCCACGTGGTCGGCACCGCCTATGCCGTCCCCGCCACCCCCGGCAGCGACCTGCCCAGCAGCGCCGGACCGCTGCACGTCGCCGTCGTCCAGCTCGACGAGGACGGCCGCGTCCTGGCCTGGAACCCCGACGCCGAGGCCCTCTTCCAGCACCCCGCCTCCGCCGTCCTCGGCCGCCCCTGGGCCGACCTCGCCGTCTGGCCGCAGTCGCCCGGCCGCGGCCTCGGCCTCTCCGACACCCTTCAGCTGGCCCGCTGGGAGGGCGGCTACGGCGTCCGCCGCGCCGACGGCGAGGAGGTCGAGGTCTACGGCGTCCAGGTCCGGGTGCGCGACACCGAGGGCGTCCCCTCCACGCTCTGCCTGCTCGTCCGCGAACCCGACCGCGCGGTGCTGCGCTCCCCCGCCCGCGCCCTGCCCGGCGAGCGCCCCGAATCCGCCGGCCCCCGGCTCGACCTGCTGGCCGGCCCGGTCGCCACCGACGACCTGGACACCCTGCTCCAGCGCACCGTCGAACGCGCCCGCGACCTGCTCGACGCCGACGCCGCCTACCTGCTGCTCACCACCGACGACGAGACCGAGTTCGAGCTCCGCGCCACCACCGGCTTCAGCACCGGACTGCGCCGGCACGCCCGGTTCCCCGTCGAGACCGGCAACCGCTACGACTCCGCCCGGCTGCCCACCGTCCACGAGGACCTGGCCGCCCGCCCCACCGGCCTGCCCCTGCTCGCCGACAGCGGCATGCGCTCCCTGATCACCGTCCCGCTCAAGGTCGAGGGCCGCCTGATCGGGTCGCTCGGCATCGCCACCACCGTGCCCGGCCGCTACGACAACGAGGACGCGCTGCGCCTCCAGTTCGCCGCCGACCGGGTCGCGCTGGCCGTCGAGAGCACCCGGCTGACCGAGCTCGAACGGCTGCGCCGCGGCTCGCTGTCCTTCCTCGTCGAAGCCTCCGACCTGCTCGCCGGCACCCTCGAACACGAGCAGACCCTCGCGCTGATGGCCCAGATGGCCGTCCCCACCCTCTCCTCCTGGTGCGCCGTCTACACCAACGGCGACCACGGCTCCTCGGCCGGCCCGGCCTTCGTCCTGCACGAGGACGAGGACCGCATCGACCCGCTGCGCGACCTGCTCGACAAGACCCCCGCCCCCGAGGCCGGCCCCACCCACGGCGTCCGCTTCTGGTCGGCGCCCACCGAGACCGCGGCCGCCCGCGGACTCGCCGACAGCCCCGAACTGGCCGGCCTGCTCGGCGAGACCGTGGTGCTGCCGCTGACGGCCCGCAACCGGGTCATCGGGCTGCTCGCGCTCGGCGTCCCGGCCGGCACCCGCTTCCGCCAGGAGATCCTCGAGCTCGCCGAGGACCTTTCCCGCCGGGCCGCCCTCGCCCTGGACAACTCCCGGCTCTACTCGGAGCGCACGGCCACCAGCCAGGCCCTCCAGCGCAGCCTGCTGCCGCCCGACCTGCCCGAGATCCCGGGCGTCGAGGTGGACGTCTACTACCAGGCCGCGGGTGAGGGCAACGAGGTCGGCGGCGACTTCTACGACCTGTTCACCATCCGCGAGGGCACCTACGGCTTCGCCATCGGCGACGTCTGCGGCACCGGCCCCGAGGCCGCCTCGGTCACCGGCCTGGCCCGGCACTCGCTGCGTCTGCTGGCCCGCGAGGGCCTGGACGCCCCGCAGGTGCTGAGCCGCCTCAACGCGGCCATCCTGGACGAGGGTTCGCGCAGCCGCTTCCTGACCCTGCTCTACGGCGAGCTCACGCCCCGGCCGGACGGCAGCACCGAACTGTCCCTGGTCTGCGCCGGCCACCCGCTGCCGCTGCGACTGCGCACCGACGGCCGGGTCGACCGGGCGGCCACCCCGCAACCCCTGCTCGGCGTCATGGACGACCTCGACCTCACCGCCGAGCACCTGGTGCTCTCCCCCGGCGAGGTCCTGCTCTGCGTCACCGACGGCGTCACCGAGCGCCGCGAGGGCCCGCGGATGCTGGGCGACGACGGGCTGGCCGAGGTGCTCACCGGCTGCACCGGCCTGACCGCCGGGGCGGTCGCGATGCGGGTGCAGCGCGCGGTCGAACGGTTCGCCGCGGAGCCGCCGTCCGACGACATGGCGATCCTGACGCTGCGGGTCCCGAACCAGCGTCAGCCCTGAACGGTCCGCAGCTGACGCAGTCACAAATTGTTATATTCACAAGGGTACAAGAGTCCCGTGTCGGGTACACCGATCACACCGGGGAATCCCCCGGAGGGGACGTGACCAGCGGATCTCCGCCGGCCCATCACTTCTGACCTCACCTCTGACCGCTGCCCGCGCGCACCTTCGCCGTGCGCCCCCGGCGCGGTCGCGCGCACCCACTCCTCGAACCCACACCAAGCGTCACTGCGCCCTGCGCGCGCCCAGAGTGAAAGGAGCCTCCGGTGAGCAACGACGCTACCGGGGCATCGAACGCCCGCTCCACCGGCGCCGACGCGGGTAGCCTCGGCTACCTCGCCCTCGGCCTGACACTGCTCGCCTACGGTCTGCTCTCCACCGGCATCCTGCACGGCGCCGGGGTCGGGGACGCCGGCCACCTCGCCCACCTGCTCGGCGGCGTCACCCTCTTCATCGCGGGCCTGTGGCAGCTCCGCCGCGGCGAGGGCTTCACCGGTACCGCCTTCACCAGCCTCGGCGCCTTCTGGGCGACCTGGTCGGTCGCGGGCGGCGCGAGCAAGAACGCCGCCGGCCTGTTCCTGCTGCTGTGGGCCCTGCTCGCCCTCAGCCTCACCGCGGCGAGCTGGGGCTCCGGACTCGTCGGCCGCGCCGTCTACGGCCTGCTGACGCTCTCCCTGGTGCTGTCCGCCGTCGCCACCTTCGGCGGGTACGGCGGCCTCGCCAAGGCGGCCGGCTGGATCGCGGCCGTCGCCGGGCTCGCCGCCTGGTACTGGGCCACCTCCGCGCTCAGCAACGGCTCCTGGGGGAAGGTCGCCCTGCCGGTCAAGTGACCTGCTGCCTCGACCGCTCCCGAGCACCACTGCGGGGTCGCACCTCCGTCTCGACGGGGGTCCGACCCCGCCGGCGTGCCACCAGCGCCAGCACCGCGTAGGCGAAGAGCAGGATCACGACCGCCACGATGCCGTCGGCCCAGAAGTGGTTGGCCGTCACCACGACCACCGCCACGGTCAGCACCGGGTGCAGCACCATCACCCAGCGGAACGGGCTCGGCGACACCCGCACCACCGCGACCGCCGCCAGCACGCACCAGGCGACGTGCACCGACGGCATCGCCGACAGCTGGTCGGCCACCACCACCCCGCCGACCGCACCCCCGTACACCGACTGCCCGTACTCGGCCGCCACGTCGACGAACCCGCTCTGCGGGAGCATCCGCGGCGGTGCCACCGGGACGAACTGCACCAGCAGGCAGACCGCGGTGGTGATCACCACCGTGTTGCGCACCCACGCATAGCGCTCCCGGTGCCGCACGTACACCCAGAGCAGCACCGCCAGCATCACCGCGAAGTGCATCACCGCGTAGTAGTAGTTGGCCAGCCTCACCAGCACCGGGTACGGCGTGACCGCCGCCTGCCAGGAGGCCTCGTCCGGCAACCCGATCGCCAGCTCGGTGCGGTGGATCCAGCCCGCCCGGTCCAGCGCGTGATCAGCGCTCATCACCGACAGGTGCCCCACCAGCTGCCAGAGCGCGAACAGCGCCAACAGGGTGCCGGCCTCGCGCAGCAGCGCAGACACCCCCGGCTTCCGGACCCGCGCGGCGACGTACGCACCCCCGTAGAGGCCGACGGCGGCGCCCCCGGCGGACTGCCAGGTCAGGGTCAGGTTCTGCATTGGCAGAGGGTAACGCAAAAAGACCCCCTCCCGTCCGGGAGGGGGTATTTTCGGAATGATTGTTCGGCGGCGTCCTACTCTCCCACAGGGTCCCCCCTGCAGTACCATCGGCG
>NZ_JBEPAK010000032.1:0-39186 GCF_040298565.1 Kitasatospora sp. NPDC001539
GGCCGCGAGGGCGCGGGAGCGGAAGCGCAGCGACCACCCCACTCAGGAGGAACGTTCCTCCTGAGCCGCCGTCAGCATGCGGAGCGGCCGTCCCGGGCCGGCGGACCGCCGCGACAGGACGGGCGGGCCGCCCTCGCGGGCGCGCGGGACGGGCACCGCCGCTCCCGGCCGCACCAGCCTGACCAGTCCGACAACACTCCCGGTTCCGGTGACCGTCGTACCCTTGGTGGGTGACCGACGCCGTAGCAGCCATCCCAGAAGAAGCAGCCCCGGTCCCGCTCCTCGAACCGAAGGAGGGGATCCCGCCCGTCGTGGCGGACGAGCAGGCGCTGACCGCCACGATCGCCGCCTTCGCGGCGGGCACCGGGCCGGTCGCCGTCGACGCCGAGCGTGCCTCCGGCTACCGCTACGGGCAGCGCGCGTACCTGATCCAGCTGCGCCGCGCCGGCGCCGGCTCCGCCCTGATCGACCCGATCGCCTGCCCTGACCTCAGCGAGCTGGGCGCCGCCATCGCGGACGCCGAGTGGGTGGTGCACGCCGCCACCCAGGACCTGCCCTGCCTGGCCGAGGTGGGCATGAGACCCCGGCGCCTGTTCGACACCGAGCTGGCCGGCCGGATCGCCGGCTTCGCCCGGGTCGGCCTCGGGCCGATGACCGAGAACGTGCTCGGGCTGAGCCTGGCCAAGGAGCACTCGGCGGTCGACTGGTCCACCCGCCCGCTGCCCGAGCCCTGGCTGCGCTACGCGGCTCTGGACGTCGAGGTGCTGGTCGAGCTGCGTGACGCACTCGAACAGGAGCTGGACGCCCAGGGCAAGCTCGGCTGGGCCCTGGAGGAGTTCGCCGCGATCGCCGCCGCGCCCCGCCCGGCCCCGCGCACCGACCCCTGGCGGCGCACCTCGCAGCTGCACAAGGTCCGCCGGCGCCGCCAGCTCGCCGTGGTGCGCGAGCTGTGGCTGACCCGCGACCGGATGGCGCAGGAGCGCGACGTGTCCCCCGGCCGGGTCCTCTCGGACGCCGCCATCGTCAACGCCGCCCTGGCCATGCCGCTGAACATCGCCGCGCTGCAGGCCGTGCAGGGCTTCGGGCCCCGGCTGCACCGGCGCCAGCTGGAGCAGTGGCTGGCCGCGGTGCAGCGGGCCCGGGAGATCCCGGAGAACCAGCTGCCGCCGGCCGCCGCGCCGCACGACGGACCGCCGCCGCCGCGGGCCTGGGCCGAGAAGGACCCGGTGGCCGCCGCCCGGCTCTCCGGCGCCCGTGCCGCGGTGAGCGAGCTGGCCGAGCACCACCACCTGCCGGCCGAGAACCTGATCACCCCTGACCTGGTGCGCCGGGTCTCCTGGGAGCCGCCGGCCGAGCTGACGGCCGAGGGCGTGGCCGCCGCGCTGCGCCGGCTCGGCGCCCGGCAGTGGCAGGTGGACCTGGTGGCGCCGCCGGTGGCCGCCGCGTTCGTCGCGGCCGCCTCGGCCGCCCCGGCCCGGGACTGACCGGGACCACGACCGACTGCGACCGACCGCGACCGACCAGGAGCGACCGGCGGCTCGCAGCAGCAGGACTCCGAAAAGGGGATGTCATCCGTACGGACGGCATCCCCTTCGGCGTGTCCGGGAAGCCTTCCTGGTCGGACGTGTCGCGGGACACACCGGCGGAACCCTCCGAGGGGCCTGGGCAGGCTGGTTACCGGCGGGTAGCATGGCCGTGATGCGGCGCCGCTCGGGTCTTCGCCGGCGGCAGCCTGCCCACCTCGAAATGTTGGTCCCTGGGAGGAGAGCCCGCGTGCCTCGTACCGCGAGGGACGTCGTCTTCGTTGACGGCGTCCGCACCCCGTTCGGCAAGGCCGGCCCGAAGGGCATCTACCACGAGACGCGCGCCGACGACCTCGTCGTCAAGTGCATCCGGGAGCTCGTGCGCCGGAACCCGAACCTGCCCGTCGAGCGCATCGACGAGGTCGCGATCGCGGCCACCACGCAGATCGGCGACCAGGGTCTGACCATCGGGCGCACCGCCGCCCTGCTGTCCGGCCTGCCGAAGTCCGTCCCCGGCTACGCGATCGACCGCATGTGCGCCGGCGCGCTGACCGCCGTGACCACCACCGCCGGCGGCATCGCCTTCGGCGCGTACGACGTGGTCGTGGCCGGCGGTGTCGAGCACATGGGCCGCCACCCGATGGGCGAGGGCGTCGACCCCAACCCGCGCTTCGTCTCCGAGAAGCTCGTCGACGAGTCCGCCCTGTTCATGGGCATGACCGCCGAGAACCTGCACGACCGCTTCCCGCACATCACCAAGGAGCGCTGCGACGCCTACGCCGTGCGCTCCCAGGAGAAGGCCGCCAAGGCGTACGCCAACGGCGACATCCAGCCCGACCTGGTGCCGATCTCCATCCGCAACACCAACCCCGAGGTCGGCGAGACCGGCTGGGGCCTGGCCACCGTGGACGAGCCGCTGCGCCCGGGCACCACGATGGAGTCCCTCGCGGGTCTGAAGACCCCGTTCCGTCCGCACGGCAACATCACCGCGGGCAACTCGGCCGGTCTGAACGACGGCGCCACCGCCTCGCTGCTGGCCGCCGAGGACGTCGCCGAGGAGCTCGGCCTCCCGGTCAAGATGCGCCTGGTCTCCTACGCCTTCGCGGGCGTCGAGCCCGAGGTCATGGGCATCGGCCCGGTGCCGGCCACCGAGAAGGCCCTGGCCAAGGCCGGCCTCACCATCGACGACATCCAGGCCTTCGAGGTCAACGAGGCCTTCGCCGTCCAGGTGCTGGCCTTCCTGGACCACTACGGCATCGCGGACGACGACGAGCGGGTCAACCCGTACGGCGGTGCGATCGCCTTCGGCCACCCGCTGGCCTCCTCGGGCGTGCGCCTGATGAACCAGCTGGCCCGCCGCTTCGAGCAGCGCCCGGACGTCCGCTACGGCCTCACCACGATGTGCATCGGCTTCGGCATGGGCGGCACCATCATCTGGGAGAACCCCCACTGGAGCGGGGCGACCGAGAACACCGAGCTCGAGGGTGGTAAGTGATCATGACCAACACCACTGAGCTGCTCCAGCACGGCGCCGAGCTGTTCCCGGGCGAGGTCGTCACGACCGCGCACGTCCGCCACCTGGACCTGCCGCTGCAGGCCGGCAAGCTGGCCCTGATCACCCTGGACAACGGCTTCGACCACACCAAGCCGACCACCTTCGGGCCGGGCTCGCTGCTCAAGCTGTCCGAGGCGCTGGACCAGGTCGAGGCCGAGGCCGCCGAGGGCGCCATCGTCGGCGCCGCGATCACCGGCAAGCCGTTCATCTTCGCGGTCGGCGCCGACCTCAAGGGCGTCGAGCTGCTCAAGCAGCACGCCGACGCGCTGGCCATCGGCAAGGGCGGCCACGAGGTCTTCAAGCGGATCGCCGCGCTGCCCGTCCCGACCTTCGCCTTCTACAACGGCGCGGCCATGGGCGGCGGCGTCGAGGTCGGCCTGCACTGCGACTACCGCACGGTGTCGGCGGGCGTTCCGGCCTTCTCGCTGCCCGAGGTCTTCCTCGGCCTCGTCCCCGGCTGGGGCGGCTGCACCATCCTGCCGAACCTGATCGGCGCCGGTAAGGCCGTCAAGGTCATCATCGAGAACTCGATGAACCAGAACAAGCAGCTCAAGGGCAAGGACGTGTTCGAGCTGGGGATCGCCGACGCGATCTTCGAGCCGGCCGACTTCCTGGAGCAGTCGCTGCTGTGGGCCGCCAAGGTCCTCAAGGGCGACGTCGTCGTCGAGCGCGAGCCGATCGACCGCGGCAAGGCCTGGGACGACGCCGTCGCCTGGGGCCGGCTGGTCGCCGACGGCAAGGTGCACGGCGCCGCTCCGGCCGCCTACAAGGCGCTGGACATCATCGCCGCCGTCAAGGACGCCGACCTCGCCGACAAGGCCAGCCTGCAGGCCGGCTTCGACGCCGAGGACGCGGCCCTGGCCGACCTCATCATGAGCGGCGAGCTGCGCAGCGGCATCTACGCCTTCAACCTGGTGCAGCGCCGGGCCAAGCGCCCGGTCGGCGCGCCGGACAAGTCGCTGGCCCGCCCGGTCACCAAGGTCGGCGTCGTCGGCGCCGGTCTGATGGCCTCCCAGCTGGCGCTGCTGTTCGCCCGCCGTCTGGAGGTGCCGGTGGTCCTCACCGACATCGACCAGGAGCGCGTGGACAAGGGCGTCGGCTACGTCCACGCCGAGATCGACAAGCTGCTCTCCAAGGGCCGGATCGGCCAGGACAAGGCCAACCGCCTCAAGGGCCTGGTCTCCGGCTCGCTCGACAAGGCCGTGGCCTTCGGCGACGCGGACTTCGTCATCGAGGCCGTGTTCGAGGAGATGGGCGTCAAGCAGACCGTCTTCGCGGACCTGGAGAACGTGGTCTCGCCGACCTGCGTGCTGGCGACCAACACCTCCTCGCTGTCGGTCACCGAGATGGCCTCGAAGCTGAAGCACCCGGAGCGGGTCGTCGGCTTCCACTTCTTCAACCCGGTCGCGATCCTGCCGCTGCTGGAGATCGTCCGCGGCGACAAGACCGACGACGCGTCGCTGGCCACCGCCTTCGCCGTGTCGAAGAAGCTGAAGAAGACCTCGGTGCTGTGCAAGGACGCCCCGGCGTTCGTGGTGAACCGGATCCTCACCCGCTTCATGGGCGAGATCCAGGGCATCATCGACGAGGGCACCCCGATCGCCACCGTCGAGAAGGCCGTCGAGCCGCTCGGCCTGCCGATGTCCCCGATCGTGCTGCTGGAGCTGGTCGGCCCGGCCATCGCCCTGCACGTCTCGGAGACCCTCCACGGCGCCTTCCCGGAGCGGTTCAGCGTCTCCGAGAACCTCGCCAAGGTGGTCAAGGCCGGCAAGCGCGGCTTCTACACCTGGGTGGACGGCAAGCAGGTCCTCGACCCCGAGGTGCTGGAGCTGCTGACCTTCGGCGACTCGGTGCTCACCGAGGAGCAGGTGCTGAACCGCGCCCTGGAGGCCGTGGCGCAGGAGATCGGCCTGATGCTGGAGGAGGGTGTCGTCGCCGAGGCGCAGGACATCGACCTCTGCATGATCACCGGTGCGGGCTGGCCCTTCCACCTGGGCGGGATCACCCCGTACCTGGACCGTGAGGGCGTCTCGGAGCGGGTGAACGGCAAGCGGTTCCTCGCCCCCGGCCTGGCCTCGGTGCCCGCGTAACGCGTAGTGCCACGGAAGGAGCCCCGGCGACCTGGTCGCCGGGGCTCCTTCGCGTGCGCGCGCTGTTCGGTGGGCCGCCGGTCCGTTCGGCCGACCGCCGGTCCGTTCGGTGGGTCCGGGAGCGCGGGTCCCGGGGTCAGTGCTTGAGGCGGTAGACCACGGTGTCGCCGATGACGCCGATCATCTCGTAGTGGGTGTCCAGCAGGTTCTCGATCCGGGGGATCATCACCGGCTGGTACGGCGCGATGCCGGAGTCGTCCACGAAGACCTCGGGCAGGCCGTTGGCCAGTTCCTTGTCGAAGGTCTGCCAGGCGTTGTTGACGCTGAACTGCTCGCCGACGTTCTGGCTGCCGTCCTTGCCGCCGCTGTAGTTGGTGAGGAAGCCGGCGGTCAGGTAGCGGGTGGCGGGCTTGCGGTCGGCCAGCCAGTACAGCTCGGGGTGCATGCCCCAGACCAGCACCGTGTCCTTGGGGGTGGTCTGGGCGGCGACCGCGGTGGCGACCTCGGTGTTGCGGCTCATCTGCTCGCCCGGCCAGGCCAGTGCCAGGCCCCAGAAGACCGTCGCGGCGGCGGTGGTGTACACCAGGACGGGCTTCCAGCGGATCGCCGAGGTGGCGACCGCCCCGGTGCCGAGCAGCACCAGCGGGGGGATCAGCTGGAGGTAGTAGTGGCCGAAGAAGTGGAAGCCCACGCTGACCGCGACGGCCGAGGAGAGCAGCCACACCCACAGGTCGGTGGTCGAGCCGTGCTCCTCCCCGGCCGCCGGCAGCGGGCGGTGGCGGTGCTTGAACCAGAGCCGGCGGCCGACCGGGTACAGGAAGCCGAGGCCCGCCGCGGCCAGGATGCCCAGGTTGCCGAAGGCGCGTCCGAGCATCTGCAGCCAGGCTCCGCCGAAGGTGGCGTAGTCGCCGCTTCCGGTGACCACCCAGAAGAGGAAGCCCTTGGGCTTGGTCAGGATGACCGCGACCAGCGCTATCGGCACCGCGAAGCCGAACCCGATCTTGAACAGGGCGGGCGGCCAGCGCACCCCCCGTCGGCGGGCGTCCTGGAGCAGCATCCAGAGCACCGGCAGCAGGACGGCGCCGCCGGTCTGCTTGGTCAGCGAGCAGAGCGCGACCGCGATGCCCGCGGCCAGCCAGCGGCGCCGTTCGGCGTACCGGAAGGCGGCCACCATGGCGGGCAGCATGAAGACCTCGAAGGTCGCCGCCTGGGTGTCCTCCGGAGAGAGCCCGATGGAGATCAGCAGGTACAGCAGTCCGGCCCCGGCCCCGGCGCGGTTGCCCCAGCGGCCGCGGGCGATCGAGGCCAGCAGGATCGCGGTGGTCAGGTGCGCCACCACGGCGAGGGTGCGCAGCGGCCAGAGCGAGGCGGAGCCGAAGACCGCGAAGCAGGCCTGGTAGAGCCAGGGGAGCAGCGGCGGCTTGCGGTCCACCACGGTGTCGTACAGCACCCCGCCGTCCGCCAGCATCCGGGCCTGGGTGGCCAGGAAGCCCTCGTCCGGGCTCCAGACGGGTCGGACGAAGGAGGGGATGTGGGTGAGCAGTGCCACCAGCGCGAGCACCGGCACCAGCCTGGTCCAGTACCCCTGGCGCAGATGGGTACGGGCGCGCTCGGGCAGGCGCTCGGCCAGTCCGACGGGGCGGAGGCGGGTGGGGGTGGGCACGTTGACAACCTACCGGGCGGGATCGGCGCCGGTGGCGCCGGTCCCGCCATTCAGTGCGATTGTCGGCTCGTACCGTGATGAACTGTTACGAAGTTACGACAACCGGTCGTCAGCGGAACGGGCTAGCTCGGCCTGGCCGGCCGGCGCAGCAGGGCTGCGGAAGCGGCCGAGGCGGCCACGGCTGCCGAAGCGGCCGAGGCTGCCAGGACGACTCGGGCCCGTTCCGCGGGGACGGCGGCTCAGGCCTCGACCGGCGCCGCGTCCAGCTTCGCCACCAGGGCGGTCACCCTGGTCGCGATGTCCGGGGCGTTCAGGCCGATCTCGGCGAGGATCTCGTCCCGGCTGGCGTGGTCCAGGAACTCCTGCGGGATGCCGAAGTCGCGCACCGGGAGGTCCACGTCCGCGTCCCGCAGCGCCTGCGCCACGGCGGCGCCGACACCGCCGGTCCGGCCGTTGTCCTCGATCGTGACGACCACCCGGTGCTCCGCGGCCAGGCCCGGCAGGGCCGGGTCGACCGGCTTGACCCAGCGCGGGTCCACCACGGTCGCGGTGATGCCCTGGGCGGCCAGCAGGTCGGCGACCTCGAGGCTCGTCGCGGCCATCGCACCGACCGAGACGATCAGCACGTCGGCGCGGTGCGCGCCGCTCGGCTCCGCGGCGGCGCGCAGCACGTCCATGCCGCCGACCCTGCCGACCGCCGGGACGGCCGGGCCGACCGTGCCCTTGGAGTAGCGGACGACGGTGGGGGCGTCCTCGACCTGGACGGCCTCGCGCAGTTGGGCGCGCAGCTGGTCGGCGTCGCGCGGGGCGGCCAGCCGCAGCGTCGGGACGACCTGGAGGATCGACATGTCCCACATGCCGTTGTGCGAGGCGCCGTCCGCCCCGGTGACCCCGGCCCGGTCGAGCACGAAGGTGACGCCCAGCTTGTGCAGGGCGACGTCCATCAGGACCTGGTCGAAGGCCCGGTTGAGGAAGGTCGCGTAGACCGCGACCACCGGGTGCAGGCCGTTGGTGGCCAGGCCAGCGGCGCTGGTGACGGCGTGCTGCTCGGCGATGCCGACGTCGAAGATCCGGTCCGGGAAGGCCTCGGCGAAGGGGGCCAGGCCGACCGGGTGGAGCATCGCGGCGGTGATGCCGACGAGGTCCTGGCGCTCGCGGCCGAGCGCGACCATCTCCTCGGCGAAGACCGAGGTCCAGTCCTTGCCGGCGCTCTTGATCGGCAGGCCGGTCTCCGGGTGGATCACGCCCACCGCGTGGAAGCGGTCCTCGTCGTTGTTCTCGGCGGCGTGGTAGCCGCGGCCCTTCTCGGTGAGGCAGTGCACGATCACCGGCCCGCCGAAGCCGCGCGCCTTCGTCAGCGCCGACTCCAGGGCGGTCAGGTCGTGGCCGTCGATCGGGCCGATGTACTTGAGGCCGAGGTCCTCGAACATGCCCTGCGGGGCGATGAAGTCCTTGAGGCCCTTCTTGGCGCCGTGCAGCGTCTCGAACAGCTGCTGGCCGACCACCGGGGTGCGCTGCAGCGCGTCCTTGCCCCAGGACAGGAAGCGCTCGTAGCCCTGGGTGGTGCGCAGGGTGGCGAGGTGGTTGGCCATGCCGCCGATGGTCGGCGAGTAGGAGCGCTCGTTGTCGTTGACGACGATGACGACGGGGCGGTCCTTGGCGTCGGCGATGTTGTTGATCGCCTCCCAGGCCATGCCGCCGGTCAGCGCGCCGTCGCCGATGACGGCGACCACCGGGTCGTTCTTGCCCTGGAGCTGGTTGGCCTTCGCCAGGCCGTCGGCGTACGAGAGCACGGTGGAGGCGTGCGAGTTCTCGATCACGTCGTGCTCGGACTCGGCGCGGGACGGGTAGCCGGACAGGCCGCCCTTCATCCGCAGCCGGGAGAAGTCCTGGCGGCCGGTGAGCAGCTTGTGGACGTAGCTCTGGTGGCCGGTGTCGAAGAGGATGCGGTCGCGCGGCGAGTCGAACACCCGGTGCAGGGCGATGGTGAGCTCCACCACGCCGAGGTTGGGGCCGAGGTGGCCGCCCGTCTTGGAGACCTCGGTCACCAGGAAGGTCCGGATCTCCTGGGCCAGTGCGGCCAGCTGTCCGGGCGTGAGCCGGTCGAGATCGCGCGGTCCCCGAATGCGGGTCAGCAGGGCCACCCGTTCCTCCTCGTTCAGTGTTCACGGACCGCGTGCGGTCCGACGGGCGTCGCTGCCCGGTCCGGCGGCAGGCCGGCGGTCGCGGTCGGTGCCGACCGGTCGAGTCTAATGTCCGCTTGACGGACACCGAGCGGCGCGCCCGGTGCCACCGAGCGGTTACCGCCATTCCGGGAGGTCGGGCCGGGGGCGGTGGTCAATGCGGTGTTGACGGATGGGTGTTCTCGGGCGGCGTTCGCGGCCTCCCGGCGGTGTCCCCGGTGACGTCCTGGTCGGTGTGCCCGGTGACGTCGTCGGTCACGTCGTGGCCGGTGTGCCCGGTGGCGTCCTCGGTCACGTCGTGGCCGGTGTGCTCGGTGACGTCGTCGGTCACATCGTGGCCGGTGTGCCCGGTGACGTCCTCGGTGACGTCCTCAGTGGCGGCCGAGGGCGCCCGACTCCCCCATCTCGCTCATCACCAGGGCCAGCGCCCCGAGCACCTCGGCCCGGCCGCCGAGGGTGCCGGGGACGACCGACAGCTGGCGGGCGGCACTGGGGATGGCGTAGCGGGCGACCGAGTCCCGGATGGGGGCGAGCACCAGCTCACCGGCCTCGGCGAGGTCGCCGCCGAGGATCACCCGGCGGGGGTTGAGCAGGTTGCACAGGGTCGCCACGCCCGTACCGATCTGCCGGCCGGCGTCCGCGATCACCCGGCGGCAGCCCAGGTCCCCCTGCTGGGCCAGCTCGACCAGCCGGGGCAGGCTGAGGTCCGGACCGAGGGTCGGGCTGAGCAGCGAGAGCAGGTAGCGGGAGCCGACGAAGGTCTCCAGACAGCCGCGGTTGCCGCAGCGGCAGACCGGGCCCGCCTCGTCCAGGGTGATGTGCCCGATCTCACCCGCGGTGCCGCCCGGGCCGCGGTAGATCTGGCCGTTGACCACCAGCCCGGCGCCGACACCGCTGGCGATCTTGATGTAGGCGAGGTCGCTCAGCCCCCGGCCGGCACCCCAGACCAGTTCGCCGAGCGCGCCCAGGTTGGCGTCGTTGTCCACGTGCACCGGCATGCCGAGGCGCTCCGCCAGCTCCCGGCCGGGGGCGATGCCCGTCCAGCCGGGCAGGATCGCGGTCGAGCCGAGCGCACCGGTCTCCACGTCGATCGGACCGGGCACCCCGAGGCCGACGCCGATCACCTTCTCCGGGCGGAAGCCGGCCTGCTCCAGCAGCCGGTCGACCATCGCCTCGGCCCGGTCGAAGCCCTGCGCGGCGGAGACGTCCACGTCGATCGGGGCGCTCTCCTCGGCCAGCACCCGGTGCGCCAGGTTGCCGACCGCGACCCTCAGGTGGGTGTGGCCGAAGTCGATGCCGACGACGATGCCGGCGTCGCCGCTGAGCGAGACGCTGCGGGCGCGGCGGCCGCCGGAGGAGGTGTCGGCGACCACGACGGTGCCGCTCTCCTTCAGTTCCCGCACGATGTTGGAGACGGTGGCCGCGGACAGGCCGGTACCCCGGGCGATCTCGGCCTGGGTGAGCGAACCGGCCATCCGCACCGCCCGGAGCACCCGCTCCAGGTTCGCCCGGTGCAGCGACGACTGCGAGCCCGGTGTGTCCGTCGACATGATCCACCCTCCCAGGGTGGGGATCCCTCCGCCGGGTGTCCCCTTCAACTCCTGAAGGGTACGGCGCGGGACGTGCCGGTGTGGGGGTGGGCTCTCGGGAAGGCGGCTCTCCGGGGGGTGGGGACGCGGCCGACCGGGGGGCGCGGGGTACCGGGGCGGCGGGTCGGGGGTGGAGCGCCGGACGTGCGTCCGGTGGCGTCCCCGGGGGTGCGCGCGGAGGGTGGCGTCCCGGCGGCTCCCGGCAGCGTCCTGCCGGTGGCGTCCTGCCGGTGCCGGGCGCGGGTGCGTGGGGGTGGCGTGGGTGGGCGGTGAAAGTGTTGCGCGGTCAGGGCCTGTCGGGGCGGGGTTCGGCGGTCCTGGCGACGGCCGAAAACGACCCACCACTAGCATGGTGCCGAATCTCACCCGTCCCACCGGACCGCGGATGGTACCGACAGGGGGACGCTTCCAGACATGACGGGGAATCAGATGGCAGGGGATCACCCTACGCCGGGCGCGGGCGAAGCGCCGGGCAGTGGCCCGCAGGAGAACCGCGGCGTCTCGTTCGGGCGCCCGGCAGGCGGCGGAGTCGATCCGGCCGCCGTCGCGGACCAGATGACGCAGCTCGACGGCTCGGCGATTCCGGGCCAGGGCGCACCGCCCGCGCCGGCCCAGCCGCCGGCACCGCCCGCGCAGCCTCCGGGGGGCGTCGACTACGTGCCGTACGCGCCGACCGCGGCCGCCCTCCCCGCGCAGGCACCGCCGCCGCCTCCGGGCGGCGCGCCGGTCGGCCCGTACGACCCGGTGCCCGGCGGCGGCTACCCCACCCCCGACTACAACGCCGGCGGGTACAACTACCAGCAGCCCGGCTACAGCTACCCGGGTGCGCCGGTGCCCGTCGCGCCCGCGCGCCGCAACCCGGTGATGGTGTGGGGCGGCGTCATCGGCGGTGTCCTGGTGGTCGCCATCGTCATCGCGCTGGTCGTCCTGCTCAAGGGGAACCCCAAGCCCGGCCCGGTGGCCGACAACGGCGGCACCACGGCCGTGACCACGAACGGCACCACCAGCGGCAGCGACGGGGGATCCACCACCAACCCGTCGAAGGCGACGTACAAGGTCGCCTGGGACGCCGCCAAGCCGCAGAACTCGGACTCCTCGCAGCTGCTCGGGGCCTGGGGCGCCGGCCAGACGGCCGTGCGCGCGGACGGCACCGGCATCCGCGCCTACAACCTGGCGGACGGCAAGGAGGCCTGGAACATCCCGGTGCCCTCCGGCTCCAAGGAGCTGTGCACCGCGTCCTACTCGCACAACTCCAAGAACATCGTCGCGGTCTCCTTCAACACCGGTGACTACGACTGCTCCACCATCGGCGCCGTCGACATCTCCCAGGGCAAGCTGCTCTGGACCGTCAAGGCCACCGCGGACCGGCTGTCCTCGCCGACCCTCAGCGTCACCGACAAGGTGGTCGCCGTCGGCCCGGTCGGCGGCCTGAACATCGACAACGGCCAGCCCGTCTGGCAGTTCAAGGGCCGCGGCAAGGACTGCAGCGTGTACGGCGCCACGGCCGGCTCGCAGATCGCGATCACCGACCGCTGCTACGACGTCAGCCCGAAGTCCGTGCTGCAGATCGTCAACGCCGAGACCGGGCAGCCCACCAGCCAGCCGATCACGCTCACCGGCAGCATCGAGCGCGTCGACAAGGTGATCAGCACCAACCCCCTGGTGGTCCTGATGACCAGCGGCCCGAACGGCGACTACATCCTGCCGTTCGACAAGGACAACAAGCCGGGCAACCAGATGTCGACCAAGGAGGCCGGCTCGGACAGCCTGCGGCTGTCGGGCCAGTCCGACGCCGTCACCCAGAACGTGGTCATCGGCAGCACGATGTACGTGCAGATCAGCGGCAGCAAGTCGGGCATCAACGCGTACGACCTGAACACCGGCAAGCGCCTGTGGTCCACCTCCGCCCAGTCCAGCAGCGACGACATGCGGCTGGTCTCCGGCGCCACCAAGGACGGCAAGGTCCGGGCGATCGTCGGCCAGGGCTACGACAAGCCGGCCAAGCTGGTGACGCTGTCGCCGAGCGACGGTTCGATGAGTGACATCGGCACCATGGCGATGCCGGACGGCATGGACATCGGGATGGGCAGCGCCGAGTACTTCGTCACCGACGACAACAGCGCGGTCATCGCCTACCGCCGCTCGAGCAGCTACTCGACGCCGATGACGAAGTGGTCGAAGTGACGGTGGCGCCGGTCGCGGGCGGTGACGCCGGTCGCGGAACGGCGAGCGCCGGTCGCGGAACGGCGGGCGCCGGTCGCGGAACGGCGAGCGCCGCCGGAGAACGGTGACACGGATCGTGGATTCCGGGGTCTGACCCCGGGCCGCGGGCATCCGCCGGGCGGGGCGGGCACGGGCTGCTGAGGGACTGTCGCGGACAGCCCTCCGCTCCGGGCCCGCCCCGCCTGTGATTTTCGGGCCGGTCCGGACGTTGGGCATGCGAGGATTCCGTCCAACAGCCTGACAAAGGAGTGCAGCGAGTGCCCGGCACCAATCTGACCCGCGAGGAGGCCCGCACCCGGGCCGACCTCCTCCGGGTGGACGCGTACGACATCGAGCTCGACCTCAGCTCGCCCCGCGAGGGTGGCACCTTCCGGTCCACCACGGTGGTCCGGTTCACCGCCACCACGCCCGGCGCGGACACCTTCATCGACCTCGTCGCCCCGAGCGTCGAGGAGATCACCCTCAACGGCGCCCCGCTCGACCCGAGCACCTTCGCCGACAGCCGCATCCCGCTGCCGAACCTGGCCGCCGAGAACGAGCTGCGCGTCGTCGCCGACTGCGCCTACACCAACACCGGTGAGGGCCTGCACCTGTTCGTCGACCCGGTCGACGGGGAGACCTACCTGTACACCCAGTTCGAGGTGCCGGACGCCCGCCGGGTCTTCGCCAACTTCGAACAGCCCGACCTGAAGGCCTCCTTCGCCTTCACCGTGACGGCCCCCCGGGGCTGGGTCGTGGTCTCCAACTCGCCGACCCCGGAGCCGGTCGGCGAAGGCGACACCCAGGTCTGGAAGTTCGAGCCCACCGGCCGGATCTCCACCTACATCACCGCGCTCATCGCCGGTCCGTACGTCGGCGTCTTCGACACCTACGAGAACGGCGAGCAGCGCGTGCCGCTCGGCGTCTACTGCCGGCCGTCGCTGCGCGAGTTCCTGGACGCTGAGGCGATCTTCGAGGTCACCAAGCAGGGATTCGACTACTTCCAGGAGAAGTTCGACTACCCGTACCCCTTCGCCAAGTACGACCAGCTCTTCGTCCCGGAATTCAACGCCGGCGCGATGGAGAACGCGGGCGCCGTCACCTTCCGTGACCAGTACGTGTTCCGCTCCAAGGTCACCGACGCCGCGTACGAGGCGCGCGCCGCGACGATCCTGCACGAGCTGGCGCACATGTGGTTCGGCGACCTCGTCACCATGGAGTGGTGGAACGACCTCTGGCTGAACGAGTCCTTCGCGACCTTCGCCGAGGCGGTCTGCCAGGCCGAGGCGCCCGGCTCCCGGTGGCCGCAGTCCTGGACCACGTTCGCCAACCAGATGAAGACCTGGGCCTATCGGCAGGACCAACTGCCGTCCACCCACCCGATCATGGCGGACATCAACGACCTGGAGGACGTCCAGGTCAACTTCGACGGCATCACCTACGCCAAGGGCGCCTCGGTGCTCAAGCAGCTGGTGGCGTACGTCGGCCAGGACGCCTTCTTCCAGGGCGTGCAGGCGTACTTCAAGCGCCACGCCTGGGGCAACACGCGGCTGGGCGACCTGCTCGGGGCGCTGGAGGAGGCCAGCGGGCGCGACCTCAAGGCCTGGTCCAAGTCCTGGCTGGAGACCGCCGGCATCAACGTGCTGCGGCCGTCCATCGTGCTGAACACGGACGGTGAGATCGAGTCGTTCGCCGTGCTGCAGGAGGCGCCCGCGCTGCCGGCCGGCGCCAAGGGCGACGCCGTGCTGCGGCCGCACCGGATCGCCATCGGCCTGTACGAGCTGGCGGACGGCGCCCTGGTGCGCACCGACCGGATCGAGCTGGACGTCGACGGCCCGCGCACCGAGGTCCCGGAGCTGGTCGGGCGGCACCGGCCGGCCGTCGTGCTGCTCAACGACGACGACCTCTCGTACGCC
Source organism: Kitasatospora sp. NPDC001539 (assembly GCF_040298565.1). Lineage (NCBI taxonomy): Bacteria > Bacillati > Actinomycetota > Actinomycetes > Kitasatosporales > Streptomycetaceae > Kitasatospora > Kitasatospora sp. NPDC001539. The sequence continues at coordinate 14,722 of NZ_JBEPAK010000032.1, forward strand.
AAGATCCGGCTGGACGAGGACTCGATGGCCGTCGTCACCGAGCACCTGGGCGGCTTCGCCGAGTCGCTGCCGCGCGCGCTGTGCTGGGCCTCCGCCTGGGACATGACCCGCGACGGCGAACTGGCCGCCCGCGACTACCTGTCGCTGGCGCTGTCCGGCATCGGGCGGGAGAGCGACATCGGCGTGGTGCAGTCCGTCCAGCGCCAGGTCAAGCTCGCCCTGGACGCCTACGCCGACCCGGACTGGCGCGAGGAGGGCCTCACCCGCTGGGCCGCCGCCGCCGAGGAGCACCTGCGCGCCGCGGAGCCCGGCAGCGACCACCAGCTGGCCTGGGCCCGCGCCCTCGCGTCCGTGGCCCGCACCGACGGTCAGCTCGCGCTGCTCGCCGGGCTGCTGGACGGCTCCGTGGAGATCAAGGGCCTGGCGGTGGACACCGAGCTGCGCTGGACCCTGCTGACCCGGCTCTCGGCCACCGGCCGGGCGGACGAGGCCGCCGTCGCCGCCGAGCTGGAGCGGGACAACACCGCGGCCGGCCAGGAGCACGCGGCTACCTGCCGCGCCGCCCGGCCGACCGCCGAGGCCAAGGCGGAGGCCTGGGCGGCGGTGGTGGAGTCGGACAAGCTCACCAACTACGTCCAGGAGGCCGTGATCGCCGGCTTCCAGCAGTCCGACCAGCGGGAGCTGCTGGCGCCGTACGCGGCGAAGTACTTCGCCGCCGTCAAGGGCGTCTGGGAGACCCGCAGCCACGAGATCTCGCAGCAGATCATCGTCGGGCTCTACCCGGCGCTCCAGGTGTCCGAGGAGACGCTCGCCGCCACCGACGCCTGGCTGGCCGAGGCCGAGCCGGCCCCGGCGCTGCGGCGCCAGGTGGTCGAGGCGCGGGCCGGGGTGGAGCGCGCGCTCAAGGCCCAGGCGGTGGACCGGGCGGCTGGCGGCCGCTGACCGGGCGTCCGGAAAGCCCGAGGGGGCACCGGGAGAACGCGAAGGGGCGCCGGACGGGGATTCACTCGTCCGGCGCCCCTTCGGGGTCGTGCGGGTCGTGCGGGTGGCGCGGTCGTGCAGGTGGCACGCGGCTGGCGCGGTCGTGCGGATGGCGCGGTCGTGCGGGTCGTGCGAACCGCTCGGGTCCTGCCGGGCTGCGCGTCCTACCGGGCCTGCGGTCGCGCGCGGGTCCTGGTGGACGTTTCGCGCGCGGCGGGCTACTTCTTCTTGCCCTTGCCGTACGGCAGGCCGGCCAGACCGGCGATCACCGCGAAGGCCACGAGCGGGAGGAACACGTACAGGCCGAGGGTCTGGCCGACGCTCAGGCCGGAACCGGGGTCATCGCCGTCGTCCCGGGTGAAGGCCATGGCGGGCGACGACAGCAGCATCATCAGCGTGACCGTTGCGGAGACCGCGCCGGCTCGCAAAGCGTTCCTCTTGTCCACGTTTCCAACTTACCCGCCGCTTATGGCAGGGCGCGCGTCGGGGTCGGCCTTCCGGTTCCCGGGGCTCCTCCGGGCCCTCGCACGGGATCGGCCGGGGTGGGCGCCGGGGTGGGAGCCGGGGTGGCGGCGGGCAGGGCGAGGAGCTGAGCCAGCAGCCGGGCGGCCGGGACGGCGGCCAGCCGGTCGAGGGTGACCGGGGCCCCCGAGCCGTCGGCGACCGGCAGGCGCCAGTTCGGGTACTGGTCCCAGGTGCCGGGGAGGTTCTGCGGACGCGGGTCGCCGACCAGGTCCGGCAGCCACACCCCGACCAGCTCGGCCGGGGTCGCCCGCAGGAAGCGGTACAGCACCGGCATCGACAGCGGCTCGCCCGCGGGGAGCAGCCCCAGCCGGGCCAGCTCGGCCCGCCAGTCCGCCAGCTCGCTCGCCGCCGCCTCCTGCTCCTCCCCCAGCGGCCGGGCCAGCAGGCCGAGCCGGTGCCGCAGCTCGACGTGCTCGCCGGAGAGCCGGGCCGCCGTGCTCGGCAGGTCGTGGGTGGTGAGGGTGGCCAGGCAGGCCGCCCGCCAGCGGTCCGGGGGCAGGATGCCGCCGCCGGAGTGCCAGTCCCGCTCGAACCAGAGCACCGAGGTGCCGAGGATGCCGCGCGCCGCCAGCTCCTCCCGCACCCCCGGCTCGACCGTCCCCAGGTCCTCGCCGATCACCGCCGTCCCCGCCCGGTGCGCCTCCAGGGCCAGCACCCCGAGCATCGCCTCGGCGTCGTAGCGCACGTAGGCGCCCTCGGTGGGCGGGTGGCCGGCCGGGACCCACCAGAGGCGGAACAGGCCCATCACGTGGTCGATGCGCAGGGCGCCCGCGTGCCGGGTCGTCGCCCGCAGCAGCTCCGCGTACGGGGCGTAGCCCGCCCGGGCCAGCGCGTCCGGGCGCCAGGGCGGCAGGCCCCAGTCCTGGCCGTGGGCGTTGAAGGCGTCCGGCGGGGCGCCCACCGAGATCCCGCCGGCCAGCACGTCCTGGAGCGCCCAGGCGTCCGCGCCGTCGGGGTGGACGCCGACGGCCAGATCGTGGATCAGGCCGACCGGCATGCCCGCCTCGCGGGCGCTGCGCTGGGCGGCGGCGAGCTGCTGGTCGACCTGCCAGGCCAGCCAGCGGTGGAACTCGACCGCCTCCTGGAGCTCCTTCGCCGCCTGCTCGACGTGGGGACCGTCCGGGTGACGCAGCCCCTTCGGCCAGTGGTGCCAGTCCGGGCCGTGCACCTCGGCCAGGGCGTTCCACAGCGCGTGCCGGCGCAGCCACTCGCCCTCGCGCCGCTGGTACGCCTCGTAGGCGGCCTGCCGGCCCGGGCCGCGCGGCACCTCGTGCAGCAGCTCCAGGGCCTCGCGCTTGAGCGCCCAGACGGCGTCCCGGTCGATCAGGCCGTCGTGGCCGAGCACCTCCTCGCGCAGCCGGGCGGCGCGTCGGGTGAGGTCGTCGGCCCGCTGTCGCTGCTCCGGTGCCAGGTAGGCGTACTCGGGGACGGCCTCGATCCGCAGGTGCACCGGGTCCGCGAAGCGGCGGGAGGACGGACGGTACGGGGACGGGTCGGTGGGGACGCCCGGGGCGCCGGGCAGCGCCTGGTGCAGCGGGTTGATCTGCACGAACCCGGCGCCGAGGTCCGCGCCCGCCCACTCGGCGAGTTCGGCGAGGTCCCCCAGGTCGCCCATGCCCCAGGAGCGGTCCGACAGCACGGAGTACAGCTGGGCGAGGAAACCCCAGCTGCGGCCGGGGAGTTGGGGCAGCCGCTCGGGCGCGACGATCAGCGGCGCGGTGGCCGTCCGGCCGTCGGTGCGCGCCGTGAGCACGTGCCGCCCGAGCGGCAGGTCCGCGGGCAGCCAGTGCGAGTGGCCGCGCGGCAGCTCCCAACTGCCGCCGCCCTCCAGCTCCACCCGCAGCAGGACGTCGGCCGGCACGTCCAGCGCCGTCCGCCGCCCCTGCCGCACCACCACGCACGGCGGCAGCAACCTCGCCCGCTGCTCGGCCCGGTGACGCTCCAGCGCCTCCCGCGCCTCCTCCGGCGTCCCCGCCGCCACCCCCAGCGCCCCCAGCACCGCGACCAGCGTCCGCGCCCCCACCGCCTGCCCGCCCGCCCCGGGATGACGGGTGTCCACCCCGTACGCCTGCGCCAGCGCCACCAGTTCCGCCGGCGGCGGCGGCGCGTCCTGCGCTGGTACTTGCTCGGCTCCGTCACTGTCGTGGTACGCGGCCACTCGCGGCTCCTGCGATGTCTCGGCAACACCCGGGTAGGACAGCCACAGTCCTACCCGGGTGACGGGCCGATGACGCTGCGCGACACGGAGCCTGACCCCCCGTCGTGCCCGCTCCTACGCCTGGGGCGCCGCGAAACGGAGCAACTGCACCTCGACACCCTGCGCACGGGCGAACTCCGCGATGCCCTCCGCCGCGGCCGCCAACGCGGCCGCGAGCTCCCCGAGCACCGGTTTCCTCCGCTCCCGGACGGGCACCGCCTTCGCCGCCTGCCAGGCGGCCCGGTAGGCGTCCTCCCGGCCCGACCCTCTCGTCGTAGTCGATGAGACCGTCCAGATCGAGGGCGAGTTGTCGGCGCTCCGCAGCCATGTCCAGCTGCGCGGTGACCGAAAGGAGGCCCCCACGAGCTTCACGTGCAGCGCGCCGATCTTCCGACTCACCAGAATCTCGGCCAGCACCGCGTGCCAGTGCTTCTCCTAATCCAGCATCAGTTCTCGCGCTCCTTCAGCATCCGGGCAAGTCAGCTCCGCGAGGCCGCCGGCACCAGTCACACCGCCTGCGACAACCAGTGCCTCATCGCCGGGACTCGACAGGAAGGAACTCGCCAAGTCCGCCGCGGAGGATGCGCGCACCTGGCTGAACGGGCTGCGGACCGTCTGCCAGTGCCGGAACACGCCGTGCGCGAGGAAGAGATCCCACCCAACATCGCCCGCAACGTCTGCACGGTCACACCCGCCCCCGCCGTTTCAACGCCCTTACCGACGACGAGGCCCGCACATCCCTCATCATCGCGCGGGGTCACCGCCTGCGAGCCCTGTTTTAGCTCGCCCTTCACGCCGAGCTCCGCAACGGCGAACCTTTCAGCTTGCGCCGAGAAGACCGCGACCCATCAAGAAGCGTGGAGTCACACCCACATCAGCGTTGCAGCGACGGTGTACGCCTGCGGCCGAATCCGCTTCCAACGCGACGCCATCGACCTCCTCGACCGCGCCTTGCGCGACCCGTCGAAGCACTCCCCCAAGACTGACGATGGCGACGACCTGCCACTTTGTACAGCACCCGTCCGCTGACGTTGCCGTCAATTACTGCCGTCAGGACATCTAGAAGCCCCACCGGGCAACGCCCGGTGGGGCTTCGAATTTGCGGATCAGGCCGACAAGATCCCCTGCACAGGACGGTCGACCTACTATTCAAAACCCGCTTCTAAGATCAGCCCACGGCTCCCCACAGGGAAGCCGCTGTGACACCGCGGTCTCCAAGTCCCTCGGCTTCCAGCGTTTTTTTGACCCGCTCCGCATGTTGTGCACTAGCAGCGACCACAGCCACCTGCATCGAGGCCCCTCGCCCAGGGTTTAGATACGGATGAGAAACAACAGCAATTCCACCCCCGATCCACCATTTTGCGCTCTCTCCAGATGCGCTTTCATCCAGAGAGAGGTCGCCGATAGCCGCCATTACGAGGCTCGGATCGAAATCGGAAATGGCAACGTACTTCCATCCTCGAATTTGACGCCACGCCGCACAGTCCTCAATGAGGTGCTCTATTGAGTCGAAAAGGGGATGGAACTCGGTGGACCATGAACAACCCGCCGCTCCATCAGCGGACATCACAACTGCGCATTGAGCGGAGTCATGGCGTGCCATCTGAAACACGAGCCTTCCGTCGCTGGAGCGCCGTAGCACCGGCCTGGAGCCGCAACCCAAGGTCAATGACCCAGCAAGGACTCCACCGCTCACCGGAATGACGCGACCGCCGTAGAGCGCATCAAAGCGCACTATCCTTGAGAGAGCCTCGTCAATGCCATCCCCAGCCCTTACCAGGTCAGCATTCACAGCAATCATTTCGCGCCGAATCGGACCTGCCCACGCATCCACTCGGGTGCAGTCATCCAAGAACTTGGATGCGCGTTCAGATAGTTCTCTACTCATGCAGCGGGCCTCCTTCCAGATACCTGAACAGGTTCCTGCACGCGGGGCAGAATGGAAGATCCTCGCCATGCAAGTCCGCAGGGTGATCTTTAGTCCCACCCATCACGTAAACGGCTTGTCCGCGAGCACCCTCGATCGGGGCGCGCCGGCTCTCGAGTTCACACAAAGCCCCGATCTCGGCACACCCTCCGTGATGCCCAGTTGCCTGAACTGCCGCTCGAACCTTCGGCGTCAGCTCATCAAGGCTCCTCGCGACACTGACGCCGAACCCGCGCGTGCCGTCAGTTGCTATCACTTCGGCTGCCACGTTGGTCTTACCGATATTCTTATCGGCAACGTCAAGCAGTTCGTCACTGGGCTCGCCACCGCAGTTGTGAACGAGGACCGGCGTTGCCCCCGCGAGCACATAGTACGTGTGGAGCAGGTTGACGGTGAGGTTGTGGGTGGTGACGGCGTAGGGGTAGTTGCGGACGGACTGGATGGTGAGGGTGGTGCCGTCGGGCTGGCGGAGGTGTTCGCCGGGGGTGAGATCGCCGGCGTCGACCCACTGCTGGCGGGTCTCGCTCCAGTAGGGGTGGTGGTGGGTGGAGGTGATCTTCGCCTGGTCGGCCCCAGGCGGGCCGCGGGGGCTGGCGTCGTCGGTGAGGGTGAGGTCGGTGAAGTCCTTGTCGTCGGGGGTGGTGATGGTGGCGGTCACCGGTTCGGGGTGGGTCTCGCCGGTCTGGGGGTCGGTCGCCATGACGACGTCGCCCTCGTGGATGTCCTCGATGGGCTTGAGAGTGCCGTCCGCCATCAGGACCTGGGTGCCGGTGGGGAAGCTGTTGCGCAGCGCACAGCTGGAGGCTGCGGAATCGTCGGCTTCCTGGGCTACTGCCTTGCTCTCTGTTCCGGCTGCGTCGCCTGCTGTTTCCTTCGCGACCTTCTCTTCCGCGGCCTTCGCTGCTGCTGCCTCGGCCGCTCGGGCCTCGGATGCGGCCGTCTTGGCGGTGACGTAGGCGGCTTCGGCTTCCTTGGCGGCGCGTTCGCCGGCTCGGATGGCGTCGTAGGCCTTGTTGATCTCCTTGTAGATCTTGAGGGCCTGGATGCCGACCTTGATGGCCTTGAAGATCTTGCCCCAGGGCAGCGCGTTGAGGGCGGTGTTGATGCAGCCCATCACGTCGCCCTTGGTGAAGCAGTCCCGGGCGTCGTTGAAGCCGATCAGGTCACCGACGACGTCGACCACCTTGTGCACGAGCTCTTCGCGCTTGTGCTTGGCCTCGTTGACGACCTTGTCGGCGGCGTCCTTCCGCCGCTCCGCGGCCTGCTCCTCAGCCGTGGGCTTGGGCAGGTTGGCCAGGGTGGGCGGCGACCAGCTCGCCGGGGTGACGAAGGACTCGCCGTGGCCGTTGTCCTTCGAGTCCGCGAGGCCCTGGCATTCGGCCGGGGTGTCGCAGGTGGGCCGCAGGCCGTTGGCGTCCGACTTGTTGATCGGGCTGTTGTTGGCGTAGGCGTAGGCGTTCCACTGTTGGGGGTCGCCGGGGTCGGTGATGGGGTCGGGGCTGATGAAGCGGCCGGTCCTGGGGTCGTACTCGCGGGCTCCCAGGAGGGTGAAGCCGGTGGCCTTCTCCTTGGTGCCTCCGACGAAGCCCTTGTCGCCGGCCCACACGCCCTGCGCGGGCTGGGTGCCGCGGTCGTTGCCGAAGGGGTCGGTGGGGCGACGGGTGTGGGCGAGGGTTGCCGAGTCGAGCTGGACGCCGTTGGTGCCGTGCGGGTCCGCGCTCTGGTAGACGAGCGTGGAGTTGCCGTTGCTCATCGTGCGGGTGAGGGAGAGGCCGTTGGGGGCCCCGTAGCTGCGGACGTCGGTGACCACCCCTGTGCCGCTGTCCAGGGTGATCTGGTCCGCGCCCAGGTTGAGCATGGTCTTGCCCGGGTCACGGCGGATCAGCTGGTTGCCCGAGACGTCGTACAGGTAGCTGGTCGCACCGCTCTGGCCGGTACCGGTGATCTGGTCGAGCTTGCCCTGCGCGTTCCAGGTCAGCGTCTTGGTACCGGGAGTGTCGGTGATGGAGGTGGTGTTCCCCGCGGCGTCGTAGGTGTACGAGGTCACCGCGGTGCCGGCCGGGCCGGTCTGGGTGGACTTCATCAGTGCGTGCGGACCACCCGTGCCACCGCCCGTCTTCGGGTCGGAGGACGGGGTGTTGGGGCCGGCACCGAAGGTCTGGGTGGTGGTGACGTCCTTGGTGGTGTCCCCGTTGACGTCCTTCTGGACCAGCTTGGTGCGGTTGCCGATGAGGTCGTACTCGTACTGCTGCCAGTACGGGGCCGGACCGCCGATGCTCGGCTTGCCGCTGGTCACCGACGGTCCGTCGGCGTTGGTGCAAGCACCGACACCGGGGACACTCGGCTGCGGCCTGGTGGTCTGGGTGCCGGAGTCGGTCCAGGCCTGGGTGAGCCGTCCGAGGTAGTCGTGGGTGAAGCACTGCAGGTCGGCGACCTGTCCGTCCTGCGCGTTGCGGGCCGACGTGACCTGGCCGAGCGGGTTGTAGGTGTAGTCGACCGAGTCGACGTGCGAGGTCTCGGCGGTCTGCTTGTCCAGGATCGAACGCGTCACCCGGCCGGTGGCGTCATCGATCATCATCGTGGCGACCACCTGGACGCCCGCGCCGCCCACCGTGGTGCGGTACGGCCGGCCGTACGGGTCGTAACGGACGTCGGCGACGTAGGTCTTGGGCGTCGCCAGGCCGAAGGCGCCTGACAGGCCACCGAACTGGCCGACGTCGTCCGGCGCGAACCTCAGTGTCTCCCGGGGCATCCCGGCCACCGCCGGAAGCACCGTGGACATCAGGCGGCCGCCCTCGTCATAGGTGTTGTCGGTCTGGTAGACGCCGGCGAGGGCGCCTTCCACGGCGGGAATGGTGGTCTTGGCGCCGGTCTCGCGGTAACCGATGTCGTAGCCGGTGACCTCCGACTTGTACGCGGCTCCGCTCGCCCCGCCGACGTACCGGGTGGAGGAGGTGGGCTTGCCCAGGGCGAGGCTGTCGTACGTCCAGGACGCCACCTGCTTGGCCGGGTCGATCGCCGTGCCCTCGTAGGCCGCGACATTGCGACCGAGCAGGTCGGTGACGCTGGTCGCGCTCCTGCCGCGCGAGTCCGTGGTGGTGACGAGGTTCTTGGTGTCGTCGTACGACGTCGTTCCGACGCCCGAATCCGGGTCGGTGGTCTTCACCGGGCGGCCGAGCAGGTCGTACTCGTAGGACCAGGTGTTGCCGGCCGCGTCCTTGCGCCACGATTCCCTGCCGTCCGGCGCGTAGCCGTAGGTGGTCTCGTCGTACGCACCGGTGGGGGTGTTGGACTTGTACTGGCGCAGCGCCACAGTGTTTCCGCGGGCGTCCTTGATGGTCGCCGAGGCGAAGCCTCCGGCCGGCGGAGTGGTGCGGACCTCGTCGGCACCGACGTAGTCGGTGTGGGTGCGCCACTGCTCCACACCGAACGACTGGAAGATCGAGTCGGTGGTCCGTCCCATGCCGTCGAACTTCTGGACGGTCTGGGACGGGATCTTGCTGTCCGGGTTCACGCCTCCGTTGGGGAGGAAGAGCTGACCGCTCGGCTGTGCCTGGTCGTTGTAGTAGGCGGCGCTGGTCTTGGTCTGTCGGCCCTGGGAGTCGAACAGCGCATCGGTGATCATGCGGCCGGTGGCGCCCGAGGGCGGAGTGGCCTGGGTCTGGCGTACCCGGGCGAGGCCGTCGTAGATCGTGTAGGTGGACGTGTAGAGCTTCAGGCTGCCCATCAGGGCCTGGCTGAGCACCTGCGAGGGCGCGTTGGTGCCGTTCACCGAGTAGGAGAACTTGCGGTTCGGGCGGTTCGGGTTCTTGGTCCGGTCGTTGCCCGGGCTCCAGGCCGCGACCGCGCGACCGAGGGCGTCGAAGTCCTGCTCGCTGATCCGGCCGTTCTCGTCCTTGATCTTGAGCGGCGAGCCGCGGCCGACGTCGAGGGTGCTGACGGTCTGCCAGCCCAGGGGGTTGGTGTGGGTGACCTGGGTCGGCAGCTGGCCGGTGGCCGGCGAGTACGCCGTCTTGGTCTCGGCACCCGTCGGGTGGGTGGCGTCGGTCCGCGTAGGGTCGACGGTGCTGATGACTCGGCCGTACGCGTCGAAGCTCGCGCGGGCGGTGGCGCGGTAGACCGGCTGTCCGTTGGCGTCGTAGCGCTCCAGGACCTCGGTGGAGGTCTGCTCGGCCTTCGCTCCGGCCTGGCCGAGGGGCAGGCCGTCGAAGTACGCCCGGGTGTCCGCGACGGTGTTGTCCTTCGTCGCGGTCTGCCCGCAGGCGCCCTTGAGGACCAGGGTGCGCGAGGCCAGCTGCGTCGGGACACCGCCGGGGCCGGTGGCGTACTCGAAGGAGGTGCAGAGCAGCTGCTCGGGGTGGGCCAGGTCGCCGTTGTCGTAGACGGTCAGCGGACGGGCGAACGGGGTCGAGTCGTAGGAGGTCGAGCGCTCGCGGGTGCGCCAGCCGTTGGCCAGCTTGTCCCGGTTGGTCACCTTGAGGACGTTGACGGCGCGGGCGGTGATCGCCGGCATGCCGCCGGACTGGTTGCGGGTGGCCGTGACCGGACCCACCCACGGGTCGGAGACGGCGGTGGAGACCAGCTCACCGTTCTCTCCGTTGTACTCGGAGGAGTCGCGGATGAACCCGGCCAGGACGTTCTCGTCCTTGATGGTGCCGCCGTGGGCGTCCGTCACGGACACCTGGCGGGTGCTTCCGTTGGCGAGGACGTCGCCGTCCATGCCGCGGAGGAAGGTGGCGACGGACTTGGTGCGCGGCGCCTCGACGCCACTGCCGTTGCCGGTGAGGGTGGTGACCGTCGCGTAGCCGCGGAACTGGTCCCAGGTGCGGGCCTTGGGGTCGGCCATCTCGGAGTCGTTGCGGTGCCAGGCCGCGCCGCCGCCGTAGACGTAGTCGGTGACGACTGCGGGGCTGCCGCCGGCGACCGAGTCCTCCTGGGTCACCGACTGCACGATGATCTTGTTGAACCAGTCGTTGACCGGGTCCGGCGCACTCTGCCCGGGCAGGTACCACTTGACCGGCATGCAGGCCATCGTGTTGCCGTCCTCGGACGCCGGCATCGTCCCGCCGGCTTCGCGCGAGCACTCGGCAGGCCGGTACACGACGTTGATCACACCACCGGTCTCGGTGGTGATCTTCTGGATGCGGGGGCGGTTGTACGGCTCGATCGACGCCGAGGAACCGTCCGGGCGCACGATCGGGCCCTTGACGCGGTTGGCGATCTGCAGCGGCTGGAAGTAGACCGCCGGCAGTGTGATCGGAGTGCGGTTGTTGGTGCCGGTGTGCTGGACCGAGTCCAGCCACAGTGACGGGGAGGTGCCGTCGCCCGGGTCCTGGAAGGACTGGTTGAGGGCGAAGGAGTCGACCGGGCGGTACGAGGAGCCCGTCCAGACCTCGGTGTCGATCTTCGTGAGGCGCTTGGTGGTCCAGAAGGTGGGCGAGTAGACGGTGCAGTCGCCGGTGGCATCGCAGTTCTGGTCGACCGGGGTGTCCGGCCAGCGCTTGGCGTTGGCCTTGTTCCGCTGCGACGGGTCACAGGTGAAGGTGCTGTCCGGCAGGCAGCGCTCGGCGGTTCGGAACCACACCTGCGCGGCCGGATTGGCCTTGCCCTTGGCGGCGATCTGGTCGGGCAGGCGCTGGCCGTAGCCGACCCAGGTCGGGTAGCTGGCGCGCTGGTACTGGGCCCGCGGGCCGGTGCCGTTGTTCTGGCCGCCGCCCTGGACGTAGTAGTTCTGCTCCTGGTCGTACCGGTAGGTGATCAGGTTCTGGTGGGGGTCGACGACGTAGTCCAGCGACCACTGCCAGCCCATCTGGTTCCAGGTGTTGGTGGCCGGGGAACCGCTCTTCAGGCACGGGTCCTGACCGCCGGGCCAGTAGACCGGGAGAGTGGAGACCGAGTTGCTGGCCTGGTCGGTGCCGTCGCCACCGGGCAGGTGGTTGGCGCCGAAGTAGTACTGGGTGCCGTCGACGGTGGTGATCCGCCAGGCCTCGCCGTTCCACGCACCGTTGTTCTGGCCGGTCAGCCGCTCGACCTTGGTGCCGTCCTCGCCCTGCAGGTGCCAGTCGCAGGACTTGTCGTCCTTGACCAGCTGGCCCGCGTGACCGGCGAGCGACAGCTGGAGGAGGTCACCGCCCCAGCACTGGTCGCCCGACTTGTCGATCCCCGCGTCCTTGCAGCTCTTGTAGCCGCGGACGATGGAGCCCGGGTGCCACTCCCAGCCCTCACCGATCCAGGACGGCTGGGCGTTGGTGGAGGCGGTCTTGCCGTCCACCGCGGAGGAGTCGTAGCCGAGGGAGACGGCGGGAGCCGGACCGGCCAGCGCGGAGGGCAGCTCGACGGTGTAGCCGTAGGTGAAGTTGCCCGCGTTGGCGCCGGCCTGCCAGGAGGCGGACGGAGTGATCGGCGAGGCGGTGAAGTCACCGCTGCTGCCCTTGGAATCCGCTTCGACGGCGAGCGCCACGGTCGGGGAAGCCGTCGCCGGGCTCTCGAACGCCCCGGCCGAGAAGGACGTGGCGCCGGAGGACTTGGCGGCGGAGGCCTCGGGGACCTCGACCTCGGCCACCAGCCGCCCGGTGGCGGCGTCGCGCTCGGACTGCACCGGGGTGCGTGTGGTGCAGCCGGCGGCGCCGGGAGTGGTCAGCGCGCAGCCGGGCAGCTGCACGATCCGGGCCCGGGAGCCCCAGTCGGCACCCGCGTTCTTGGCCCAGGCCTGGATGTCGATCCCGACCTGGACCCGACCCGCCCGGCTGCCCTCACCGGTGTCGGTGAGGGCGAGCAGCGCGCCGTTCACGCCCGCGGCCCTGGTCCGCCCCTGGTCTGCCAGGTCGACCTGGACGGTGGCGGCGGAACTCGGGCCGTCGCCGGCCGGGGCTGCGGCCGCGGCCTTGGGGGCCGACCTGGCACCGGCCGGCGGCGCGACCCAGACCGGCAGCGAACCGGCCTGGACCGGCTTCGCGGGCACGGCGGCCGGGGGTGCGTCGGCGGCGCCCGCTGCCAGGGCCGCCTTCGCGCCGACGGCGGCGCCGCCGACCACCGCGGTCGCTCTGCCTGACGGTGGACTGGAGTCGGCTGGTGGTGACCACTTCTTGCCCTGATCGGGCGTTCGGCCGGGGGTCTTGCTGCTCGTGCCCTTCACCGGATGCGACTCCGGCACCGGTGTGTTCGGCGGCACCCACACCTCGGGCGGGGTGGCGGCCTTGGCGACCGCTTGAACCGAGGGAAGCGTCACCACCGACATGCACACGGCCAGGGCGGCCGCCGTCGCCAGGCGCGAGCTGCGCGCGCGGTTGAACAGCCGGAAGCGACGAGACACCTGAATCCCCCACGGATTGCCGAGCCTTGACGGGCCGACCACGTCAGCCCAGGCCCACGGCACCCTAGGTGCATACGACCTATCGAAGGTAGGGAAAAATTAAAATCGCATTGAGTGATGAACGTCACTCCGTGAGCAATGTGTCACCACTCCCGACAACTCGGACAGGTTGTCGACAAAACGCTTTGACAGCGAATCGAATGTGCAGGCAGCGTGCGCCTGATCTCTGCTCACATCACCATTGACGACGGGTTCTTCATGTCGAGGCCACAACGTCCATCTCCTCCGACTCCCGAGCGGAACACCAGAAGCCGGACATTCGGTGCCGCGCTGCTTCCGCTCGCCTGTACGGCCGTCCTCTCGCTCGGCGCGGGCCTGCTGGGCGTTCCGACCATCGCCGCCGCGGCCCCGGCCGACCGCAACCACGGCCCCGCCGACCCCTCCTGGCCCGCTACACCGGCAGCTCCGGCCAAGGACCAGTCCGATCCCCGGTCGGCGCAGGTGTCGGCGATCCGAGCGGCCCAGGCCAAGGCGAAGAGCACCGGGAAGCCCGTCGTCGTCGACGCGCTGACCACGGGCAGCAGCCAGACCACGGCGAACCCGGACGGCACGGTGACCAGCGACTCCACCCCGGTGGCGGAGCGGGTCAAGAACGCCGACGGCAGTTGGCGCCCGGTGGACGCGACGCTGCGTGTCAACCCGGACGGCACGCTCGCTCCCACGGCCGTGCCGTCCGCGCTCACCTTCTCCGGCGGCGGCAGCGGACCGCTGGCCACCATGGTGACGGCGGACGGCAAGAAGCTGTCGGTCAAGGCGCCGTTCACGTTGCCGAAGCCCGAAGTCAACGGCGGCAGCGCGCTCTACCGGTCAGTCCTGCCCGACGTCGACCTGGAGCTGAGCGCCACCCCCGCCGGTGGATGGCGTCAGGTCCTGATCGTCCGCACCGCCCGGGCCGCGGCCGACCCCAAGGTCAGGAAGCTCCACCTCGACACCGTCGCCGACGGGCTGACCGTCAAGGCGGACGCCAGCGGCAGCCTGACGGCCGAGGACGCCTCCGGCAAGGCCCGTTTCACCGCGCCGGTGCCGGTCATGTGGGACTCCACCACGACCGCAGCCGCCCCTGCGGCGGCAGCCCAGCCCAGGGCACTGAGCAAGGTCGCGGCGGCGCCCGCGGCGGACGGCACTCCGAGCGCGCCCGAGTCCAGCAGCAAGGCGCCCGGCCCCAACGCGAAGACGGCGCCGATCGCCACGACCGTCACCGGCGGCGGCATCGACCTGGTGCCGGACGCGTCGGTCCTCGGACAGGGTACCGGTCCCTGGTACATCGACCCGGGCTGGAACCCCAGCGTCGACAACGGCACCCAGGCCTGGGCCCAGGTGCAGTCGGCCTACCCCGAGAACCCCGAGTACAACGGCACCCAGTACGGCCAGGACAAGCCGGGAGCCGGCTACTGCGGCTACATCGACACGAACAACCGCTGCGAGAAGGAGGGCAAGGAGCGGGCGTACTTCCAGGTCGGCCTGAACTCCGTCTTCTGGGACTCGGCCGTGCAGAGCGCGACGCTGTACGCCACCATCGCCGCCTCCTCGAGCCCCTCGACCCCGACACCGATGGGCCTCTACTCCACCGGCTCCGGCAACAGCAACCCGATCAACCAGTGGACCCGCTGGAACGCCCAGCCCTGCCCCGAGCTGTGGAACTGCGGAAAGGTCGGGACGCGGACGATCCAGGGGACGGGCGGCACCGACTACGACGTCCTCGGTCAGATGGCCCAGGCGGCGCGCGAGCACTGGGCCGGCTGGACGTTCATGTTCGCCCCCGACAGCGAGACCAACAAGCTCTACCACCAGCGGTTCGCCAACAACCCGCACATCGTCGTCACGTACGACTTCGCGCCGCACGTCGGCAGTCCGGGCACCAGCCCCACGCCGGGCTTCGCCCGCGACGCGGCCTACAACCAGTGCCAGACCCCCGGCACCACGAACCCCTGGGACAACCCGGGGTGGGTCGGGATCAACACCGACATCAACGTCGCCGCGGACACCTGGTCGCCGACCGGTGAACAGCTCTGGACCACCTTCAAGATCTGGGACGACGACGACAACGGTTCCTCGAAGATCTACGAGACCGGCTGGGCCGCGAGTTCCGGCCGCCGGAGCCTGAGCGTCGGCTCCCTGATCGACGGTCACCAGTACGGCTGGTTCGCCCACACCGGTGACGGCACGCTCGACAGCGACAACACCGCGATGTGCTTCCTGCGGATCGACCGCACCCCGCCGACCGCCCGCATCACCTCGACGGACTTCCCCGAGTCCGGCACCCTGGGCGGTCACCCCAAGCTCGTCGGCCAGGAGGGCGTCTTCACCCTGACCGGCACCGACCCGGCGCCGGCCACCGGCGGCCGCTCCTCCGGTCTGGCCTGCGCCCGTTGGACCAACGACCCGATCCAGGCCGCGGCCACCGGGTGGAGCTGCAACGACGGCGGCAACGTCGTCAAGATGAACGGCGACGGCAGCTTCCAGCTGAAGTACACCCCCTGGCACTGGGGGACCAACTTCCTGTACCTGCAGACCCAGGACAACGCCGGCAACATGTCGCAGCCGGTCGCCTACACCTACTTCGTGCCCAGCAACCCGGCCGCCGGCGACCCGGTGATGGGCGACATCGACGGTGACCGCAAGGGCGACGTCCTGCTGCCGGACGGCACCGGCTCGCTGCGCCTCGTCGGCGCCAACGCCGACCCGTACGCGGCCCCGAACACCAGGCCGGCCTCGGCGCCCGGGGCGGCCGACAACCAGGACTGGAGCACGGCCCAGATCACCCACCGGGGCTCCTTCAGCGATCGGAACGTGGATGACCTGGTCGCCCACGCCCCCGGCGACCCGTTCCTCTCCCTGTATCCGAACGACGACATCGCGGGGCACCTCGACGGTCAGGCCGCGACGACGCTGACCAAGAGCCGGACGTGCGTCCTGCCCGACAGCACGCCGATCGACTGCGCGGCCTACGGCAACGGCGCCGACTGGTCCGCCGTCACCCAGATCGCCGCGTTCGGATCGCCCTTCGGCGACACGCCGGACAGGCCGGGCACCTCGACCGTCGGTCTGCCACGCTCCTCCCTGCTCTTCGTCGAGCACAGCCGGCTGTGGCTCGGGCTGTCGTACAACGTCAAGCAGCTCGACGGGCCCGCCATCCTGCTCTCGCAGAGCCAGGCCTGGGACTCCTACGACCTGATCACCCCCGGCCCGACCAAGGGCACCAACCTGCCCACCGTCTGGGGCCGCTCCAAGTGGGACGGCACCATCCACGCCTACCAGTTGGCCAAGGGCAGCACCCAGGGCACCTTCGACGCCTCGGCGTTCGCCGACCCCACCAAGGGCTGGCTGGCCAACGGCGCCGACGCGAAGCTCTACCCGAAGGTCGGCTCCAACGGCGATGTCACCGGCGACGGCGTTCCGGACCTCTGGGCCGTCGACACCAACAACCAGCTGGTCGCCTGGGCCGGTATCGGCACCAAGGCACCCGACGTCAACAGCGGCCCGACGGTGACCGGTCTGGAGACGCAGCCGGTCGCGCTCGGCAACCTCAACCACCCGATCGGCAACTGGCTGGCCGCTCCGAACGGCAGCAACACCGTCGCCGACGGCCAGAAGAGGGCCGACGGAACGGCCTCGGGCGTCAGCTGGGTCGGGGACACCGTGGACGGACGCGCCACCACCGTGGGCGCCTTCAGCCCCGGGGCCGGCTCGACCGTCACGATGTCGCGTCCGGTGGTCGACACCCGTAAGAGCTTCACCGTGTCCACCTGGGCCAAGACGGGCCCGAAGGGCGGCATCGTCGCCAGCCAGGACACCGTGCACGGGAGCAACTTCATCCTGTACGCCGACGCGACGTACGGCTTCTGGGCCTTCGCGCTGTCGGTCAGCGACGACGACACCTGGTCGTACGACTTCACCGACACCAGGAACGCCGGTGCCACCTTCCGGACCGGCGTCTGGACGCGGCTGACCGCCTCCTACAACGCCGACACCGGCGCGATGTCGCTGTACGTGGACGGTGTCCTCGCCGCGACCGGGCACCACCGGGCGAGCACCAGCCCGCCGTCCTCGGGGCCGTTCGTCCTGGGCCGGTACAAGTACCAGTCCAAGCCGACCGACAGCTTCGACGGGAGCATCAGCAGCACCGCCGTCTACCCCTTCGCGGTGGCGCCGTCCGCGCCGAGCACCGCCAGTGTCATCCGCTCGCACGTCGACGGCAACAAGTGCGTGGACCTCAACGGCGCCACGGCCGCGAACGGCACCGCGGTCCAGCTCTGGGACTGCAACGGGAGCTCCGCCCAGCAGTTCTCCCTGGGCAACGACGGCACCGTCCGGGTCATGAACGGGTGCCTGGCTCCGGTGAGCGCCGGTACCGGCAACGGGACGCAGATGGAGTACCGCACCTGTGACGGCACCGCCGCGCAGAAGTGGATCCCCCTCGCGAACGACGCGCTGTACCACCCGGCCTCGGGCCGCTGCCTCGACCTGCCGGGCTGGCAGGCGACCAACGGCAACCGGCTGCAGCTGTGGGACTGTCACTACGGCGCCTCCCAGCAGTGGTCCGTCCCCAACCTGCGGACGGCCGTGCTGCCCGCTCCCCCGCGTTCGTGACACCGCCGTCGTGACGTCCGGGCCTCCGACGCCCGCGTTCTGACGTAGCACCTCGGGCCCGTTCCGCCGATTCGGCGGGGCGGGCCCGAGGTGGTGTCAGGAGTGGGGCCGACCGGGGGAGGAACGGGGGCAAAGTGGGCATAGCCGTCGGCGGCGTTGACACCGGGTTGGGTAGCTGGTGGGGTTTGCTCGCGATGTGGTCCAGGCCTGTTGAGGAGGCTCCTGTGCAAGCCCGTGTGTCCGTTGTGGCCGGGCGGCGGCTGCGGCAGCAGCTGGAGCGGAGCCCGGCGCTGCGGGAGGTGCTGCAGCATCCGGCGGCGTTGGGTGCGCGGCGGGCGACGGCGCGGACGTGTCGTCAGTTGGCGCCGCGGACCGCGGACCGGCTGATCGCCGATCTGAAGGGGACGGAGCCGCTGTTGGCGTCGGTGCGGGCGGAGCGTGCGGCGGGGCGGCCGGGGCGGCGGGCGATGCAGATCGCGGCCGGGGTCGCGGCGGCGGCGGTGGTCGGCGGGCTGCTGGCCGGGCCGGTGCCCTCGGCGGCGTACGCGGCGACGCCCGGGCCGGACGCGGTGAGCACCGCGCCGCAGACGCCGCTGGGCAGTGTGACGAACCCGCAGGTGTTCCCCCGGCCGCAGGAGCAGACCGTGGCGGGCAAGGCGGTGACGGTGCCCGCCGAGGTGACGCTGGTGCCCGCGCCGAAGGTGGACCGGGGTGCGGTGGACGCCGTGCGCGAGGTGCTGGCCGTCGCCGGCGCCACCTCCGTGGTTCCGCAGCCGGACGGTGGGACGCCGGCCGCCGGGTCGCTGGTGGTGTACGTCGGCGGCCCCGCCGAGGACGCCGGGGGCGAGGTGGACCGGACGCTGCGCCGGCTGGCGGCCGCGGCCGGCGCGAAGGACGGCTCCGCGCCCTCGCCGGCGGGCATGCCGGCCGGCGGCTACGTGCTGTCGGCGGGTCAGCTGCCCGCCCAGGGCGGCGGGACGTACGGCGCGGTGGTGCTGGCGGGCGTGGACCCGGCCGGCACCTTCTACGCCGCGCAGAGCCTGCGCCAACTGCTCGCCGCCGTACCGGCCGAGCAGGGGCAGGGCCCGGGCGCGGCCGGGCTCGGGCTGCCCGGGGTCGCGCTGCGGGACTGGCCGAGCGGGGCGGCGGTGCGCGGGACGGCGGAGGCCTTCTACGGCACCCCGTGGACCGCGCAGCAGCGGCTGGAGCAGGTCGACTTCCTGGGCCGCTCCAAGCAGAACTTCTACCTCTACGCGCCCGGTGACGACCCGTACCGGCTGTCCCGCTGGCGGGACGCCTACCCGGCCGCCCGGCAGTCGGAGCTGCGCGAGCTCGGCGACCGGGCCCGGCAGAACCACGTCACCCTCGGCTACGCGATCTCCCCGGGGCAGTCGCTGTGCTTCAGCTCCGACAAGGACGTCAACGCGCTGGTCGCCAAGCTGGACGGGCTGCGCAAGCTCGGCTTCACCGCCTTCCAGCTGCAGTTCCTGGACGTCAGCTACGACGAGTGGCACTGCGACGACGACCACGACGCCTACGGCAGCGGCCCGGCCGCGGCCGCCAAGGCGCAGGCCGCGCTGGTCAGGAAGGTGCAGGAGCGGCTGATCGCCCCGAACCCCGGCCTGGCGCCGCTGTCCGTCGTACCGACCGAGCTGTACAAGCAGGGCGCCACGCCGTACCGCAAGGCGCTGGCCGAGGCGCTGCCGGCCGGGGTGCAGGTGGCCTGGAGCGGCGGCGGGGTGATCCCGGAGAAGGTCACCGGCGCCCAGACCTCCGACACCGGCAGCCTGTACGGGCACCCGCTGCTCACCATGGACAACTACCCGGTCAACGACGCCAGCCCGGACCGGCTGTTCCTGGGCGCCTACACCGGCCGCGAGCCCGAGGTCGCGACCCGCTCGGCGGTGCTGCTGACCGGCGCGATGCAGCAGCCGGTCGCCTCCCGGATAGCGCTGGCCACGGCCGGCGACTTCGCCTGGAACCCCACCGGCTACAAGCCCGAGGACTCCTGGCAGGCCGCGGTGCGCTCGCTGGCCGGGCCGACCGGCGGCGGCGCCACGCCCGCCGGGTCGGCACTGGCCGCCGTCACCGCGCTGGCCGGCAACAGCACCTCCTCCCCGCTGTCCAAGCAGGAGTCCGGCTACCTGGCGCCGCTGCTGGAGCGGTTCTGGGCGGCCGCCGAGCCCACCTCGGGCGCCACCCCGGACCTCGCCAGGCTGATAGAGGCGGCGGCCCCGCTGCGGGACGCCTTCGCCGCGATGGCCACCGCCCGGCAGACCCTGTCCGACACCCAGGCCACCGCCCAGCTGGCCGCCGAGGCCGGCCCCTGGCTGGCCCCCCTGCGCGACTACGGGCTGGCCGGGCAGGCCGCGCTGGACATGTTGCTCGCCCAGAAGGGCGGCGACGGCGCGGCGGCGTGGAAGGCCCGGGTGCGGCTCAACGGGCTGCGCGCCCAGCTGGGGCAGTCCCCGGCGACCATCGGCGCCGGCGTGCTCGACCCGTTCCTGGAGCGGGCGGTGCGCGCCGCCGACAACTGGTCCGGCGTGGTCGGCGGCGGGGTCACCGCGACCAGCAGCATGGGCACCGCGCAGGACCACCTGCCGGCGCTGATGACCGACGGCCAGGCCGACACCTTCTACTGGAGCTCCGCTCCCCCGCAGCCCGGAGACTCGGTCGGCGTGGACCTCGGCGCCGGCCGGCCCGTCACCGGCGTGACCGTGCTCATGGGCGGCTGGGGCGACGGCCCCGACGCGCGGACCGCCGTGGACGACTACATCCGCGACGGCGTGCTGGAGTACAGCACCGGCGAGGGCGGCTGGAAGCAGCTCGCCGTGGTGAAGAACCAGAAGACGGTCAGCGCCCAGCTGCCGCCCGGCACGGTGGTGCGGGCGGTGCGGCTGCGGGCCACCGCCGCCCAGAAGACCGCCGTCGCGGTGCGCGAGTTCACCGTCACCGCCCCGGACGAGGCCCCGGCCAGCGTCTCCGGCGGCCCCGAGGCACTGCCCGGCTCCTCGGCCGCGGCCGTGCTGGACGGCAACCCGGACACCGCGTACCGCGCGGCCAAGGCGCCGACCGCGCAGGACGAGCCGCTCACCGTGGAGCTGGGCAGCGCCCGCCCGCTGGACCGGCTCACCGTGCTGA
The DNA here is from genome assembly GCF_040298565.1 of Kitasatospora sp. NPDC001539. Taxonomy (NCBI): domain Bacteria; kingdom Bacillati; phylum Actinomycetota; class Actinomycetes; order Kitasatosporales; family Streptomycetaceae; genus Kitasatospora; species Kitasatospora sp. NPDC001539. Next base: position 35,455 of record NZ_JBEPAK010000032.1, read on the forward strand.
CCGACCCGAACGTGCACGCCACCGCGACCGTCGCGGTGCGCCGCTCGGACGGCACCTGGACGGACATCGGCACCGTCCAGCCCGGTTACAACGAGCTGCCGGGCGGCGGGCAGCCGGCCGACGCGTTCCGGCTGACCTGGAAGCCCGGCGGCGACCCGCCGGTCGTCAACCAGGTGATCCCCTGGTACGCGGACGTCCCGGCGGCCCGGCTCGGCCTGGCCGACCCGGCGGTGGACGTGGTCACCGGCGCGTCCGCGCCGGCCAGGACCCAGGCCACCGTGGAGGCCGGCCGTCCCGAGGGCACCAGCGGCGAGCTGCACACCGAGGTGCCGGCGGCGGCCAAGGGCCTGACGGTGACCCCGGCCGGGGCGATCAGCGTGCCGCGCGGCGGCCGGGTGGGCGTGCCGCTGCTGGTCACCGCCGCCCCGGGGACGCCGTCCGGGACCTACCAGGTGCCGGTGTCGTACGTGGCGGGCGGCACCACCGTGAAGCAGGTGCTGGAGGTGCACGTGGTGCCGCCGACCGGCGGGCCGGACCTCGCCGTCGGTGCGAAGGCGACCTCCTCGGGCGACGAGACGCCGGCCTTCCCGGCCGTGGCGGTCGCCGACGGCGACCCGAAGTCCCGGTGGTCCTCGCCGGCCAAGGACGACGCCTGGGTGCAGCTGGAGCTGCCGCAGGCCGTCCACCTGGGCGCCGCGGTGCTGCACTGGCAGTCCGCGTACGCCTCCTCGTACCGGATCCAGGTCTCGCCGGACGGCAGCACCTGGACGGACGCGGCGAAGGTGGACATCGGCAAGGGCGGGGACGAGACGGTGCGGTTCGACGCCCCGGGCGTCCGGTTCGTGCGGATGCAGGGCGTGGCCCGGGCCACCAAGTTCGGCTACTCGCTGTACGGCATCGAGCTGTACGCCGTCACCGCGCCGGCCGCCCCGCCGCAGCCGCCGGTCGCGCCGCCGGCCCAGCCCGGCCAGCCGGGTCAGCCCGGTCAGCCCGGTCAGCAGGGCTCGGGGCAACCGGGGGCCGTACCCGCGACGACCCCGCCGGCGGCGCCGAAGCAGTAGCGGCGGGCCGGGGCCCGGGGCGGACACGGGTCCCGGGAAGCCTCGTACTCAGGCGGCCCTCCGGCCCGCGGAGGAGGCGGGAACGCGGCGGGCCGCCGGGCTCCCCGGTGCGGGGGGCGCGGCGGCCCATGAGGCGCGTACCGACGGTGTGACGGGCGGGCCCTTGTGGTGCGGTGGTCAGGCGGAGAGCGGCTCGGGCTGCTCGCCGCGGCGGACGGGGGTCGAGTGGGCGCCGTGCGCCCGGCCGATCGGGACGGTGTGGCTCGGCTCGGTATGGTCGTGGTGCTCGTACTCGCCCCACTGCGGGGCGCGCAGCTGGTCCGCGCCGCCGTACGGCTCCAGGTAGGGCCGCCAGCGCGGGTCCTTGATGCCGGTGCCGATGATCCGCCAGGCGAGGCCGCTGGGCGGTGCCGGCGGGCGCTTCATGCGCCAGCCGAGTTCGGTGAGGTGGCGGTCGGCCTTGGTGTGGTTGCAGCGGCGGCAGGCGGCCACCACGTTGTCCCACCGGTGCTGGCCGCCCCGGCTGCGCGGGATGACGTGGTCGACGCTGGTGGCGGCGGCCCCGCAGTAGACGCAGCGACCGTGGTCCCGGGCGAACAGCGCCCGGCGGGTGAGCGGGACGGGCCCGCAGAAGGGGACCCGGACGAAGCGGGTCAGACGGACGACGGACGGCGCCGGAAGGGCGCTGGTGGCGCTGTGCAGAGTGACTTCCGAGTCCTCCAGGCTGACCGCCTTGTGGTTGAGGACGAGGATGAGTGCGCGGCGCATCGATACGACGCCGAGTGGCTCGTAGGACGCGTTGAGGACCAGGACATGCGGCACGGATGCCTCCTTGGACGCCTGCGGCGCGTGGCTCGCGCCGGGACGAGCGGTTGGATCGCACAACGAGTGCGCGATCTCCCCCAGTGTCGCCTTACGCCTTCGTACGGCGCCACCACTCCTGTGTAACGGACCTGACGTGAACTCCGGGTGTGGCCCCCGTCATACCCCGTATGCCCTGCGAAGGGTCCGGTTGCACCCCGGGGCGGACGGGGCCGTCCGGGTGTCCCGCCCGGGGGACGGCTCGGCCGGTCGGAGCAGCGTCCGGGCCCGTACGGCGGCGCCTCCGGGGCCGTCGGGAGGCTGTTCCGGGTGGGGCGGGGCGTTGCGGATCGGTACCACAGGGGTGGTGGGGGCGGTGCGCCCGAGGAGCGCACCGGGGCGTTGACGGGGCGTCCGGGGCCCTCCGTACGCCCGTCGGCGTGTCCGGGCGGGTGTTCGGCAGCGGATAGGCTGAGGCGCACGGTCCGCGGGCCGCTCGCGGCGGCGCGGACCCCGTCACGCTCCCAGCCAGGAAGGTCCCGCACGTGTTCCGCTCCGGCGCCACCGGTCCGACCGACGCGTCCCCGACGCTCTCCACTCCGACGCCGGCCCCCTCACCCACCGCACCCGGCCTGCCGCAACTGGACCTGCGCATCCCGACCAGCGCGCAGGAGGTCACCGACACCACGAAGCAGGCGGCCAGCTGGTTCGACACCCACTGGCAGAGCTGGCTGGCGGGCGGTCTGCAGATCGTCCTGATCATCGTGCTGGCGCTGGTCCTGCGGACCGTGGTGAACAAGCTGATCACCCAGCTGATAGCGCGGATGGCGCGCAGTCACGAGAACCGGGAGGAGAGCCGCCTCGGCGGGCTGCTGGCCAACACGGGCGTGGTGAACCCGGAGCGGCGCCAGCAGCGCTCGGAGGCGATCGGCTCGGTGCTGCGCAGCGTGGCCTCCTTCACGATCCTGGGCACCGCGGCGCTGATGGTGCTGTCCGCGCTCGGGGTGAACCTGGCGCCGCTGCTGGCGAGCGCCGGTGTGGCCGGTGTGGCCATCGGTTTCGGCGCCCGCAACCTGGTCACGGACTTCCTCTCCGGGGTCTTCATGATCATGGAGGACCAGTACGGCGTCGGCGACGAGATCGACACCGGGGTGGCCAGCGGCACGGTGCTGGAGGTCGGCCTGCGGGTGACCAAGCTGCGCGGGGCGAACGGCGAGATCTGGTACATCCGCAACGGCGAGGTGAAGCGGATCGCCAACATGAGCCAGGGGTGGGCGACCGCCTCGGTGGACGTGCAGGTCGGCTACAAGGAGGACCTGCAGCGGGTCGAGGACCTGATCCTGGAGACGGCGGAGTCGCTGGCCAAGGAGGCGCCGTACGACGAGCTGGTGTGGGCGCCGGTGTCGATCCTGGGCGTGGAGTCCGTGGCGGCGGACTCGGTGGTGGTGCGGGTCGAGGCCCGGACGGCCCCGGGCAAGGCCGGGGTGGTCTCCCGGGCGCTGCGCCAGCGGCTGAAGGCGGCCTTCGACCGGGCCGGGATCAAGGTCAAGGAGGAGGCGGCGGTGGCCACCGGCGTGGCGATCACCGCGGCGGAGCCGTCGGCGCCGTCGGCCCCGGCCGCGCCGGCCGACCAGGCCCCTCCCGCCTACCGGGCGAGCGAGCCGGTGGCGCTGCCGAAGCCGGCGGACGACCCGGCGGCCAGCAAGCCGTAGCGTCCCGCCGCGCCGCCGGATGAAGCCCCGCCCCCTCGAGGGGGCGGGGCTTTTCGCTGCCCGCAGCGACCACACCTCGGCGCAGCGGGTGAAGACCAGGTAGACCGCCATCAGGTGGACGACGTTGTCGCCGCCGTCCCCGAGGAAGACGCTGCGGT
>NZ_JBEPAK010000033.1:0-39176 GCF_040298565.1 Kitasatospora sp. NPDC001539
CAGTGTTGTCATCTCCCGAACCCCGCCATCGCGGCGGGGGCCCGGCAAAACAACAGCCGGGCGCGGGTGCGGACGGGCGGGTCACGCGCGCGCCCCCCCCCCGGGGCGGTCCGTGCCCCGGGGCGGCTCGGCGGTCGGTCAGAACCGGCTCGCCACGTTCACCCCGCTGAAGCCCTGCTGGGCGTAGAGGCTGAAGTAGACGTACCCGGCCGGCGGGTTGGTGACGGTCAGCGTCTCGGAGTTGCCCGGGCCCGCCGAGCGCGTCGCGTAGGCGTTGGTGTACGCCCAGCCGCGCGGGTTGTAGTAGAGGTCGGCGTTGCCCGTCCCACCGCTGACGGTGATCTTCACCTGCTGGGTGCCGGCCGGCACCAGGAGGTAGAAGTGGGCGTAGTTGCCGGTGGTCGCCGCGACGTTGCTGCGGCCGCAGTTCGCACCCAGCTCACGGGTGTCGGCGGAGGTGCACTCGGGCACCTGCGGGAGCGGCGGGGTGGCGGCGCAGGCGCCGTTCGCGCAGGTGGTGAGCCAGCGGTCGAAGTCCGCGTCGTAGCGGGTGCCGATGGTGGTCTTGAGCAGGGCGCGGGCGGCGTTCCAGTCCCCCACCCGGTAGTCGGCGAGCATGGCGTCCACGTCGGAGCGGTGCTGCTCCAGCATGTAGCGGACGGCGAGGTAGCCCCAGCGGTAGACCCGCTCCTGGTCGCCGTAGACGGTGTCGAAGAGGTCGCTCAGCTTGTAGGTGTGCAGGCCGGCCGCCGCGATGGCGCCGTCGTTGACGACCTTGCGGTACGAGTAGGAGACGTACTCGGCGAAGCCCTCGACCCACCAGACGGTCGGCGTCGTCATGGCGGCGTCGAAGTCGCCGTACATGTCGAAGCGGCCGTCGAGGTAGTGGGTGTACTCGTGGTTGAGGTTCCAGATCTGGAAGTCCGGGCGGACCCACTCGGCCTCGTAGCAGAGGAAGCGCGGCTGGTTGCCGGCGGCGGCCGGGTCGCCCTCGAGGTACATGCCGCCGTTGTCGGTGTCGATGCCGTAGATGGCGGCGGCGAGAACCTGGTAGTCGAAGGAGGAGTGGAAGACCACGACCTCGATGGTGCCGTTGTGGTCGTCCTTCACCGGGCCGTTGTCCCGGACCACCGCGTGGACGTACGCGTCCTGGCCGGTGAGGCTGGCGCAGGTGGTGGCGAGCTGGGCGCCGTCCAGCGCCTGGGCGATCAGCTTGATGCTCGGGCTGCAGGTGTAGTTCACCTTCAGCGTCCCGGACTTGAGCTGGTCGGCGCCGTTGCAGGTGCCGTAGTAGGAGCAGTTGGCGGCGTCGTAGTAGCCGACGGCCTCGGCCACCGCGGCCCACTGGTAGACCGTTCGGCCGCTCGGCGCGGCGGCGGCGGCCAGCGCCTTGGCCAGCGGGCGGACCTTGGCCTGGAGGCCGGGGTACTGCAGGAAGCGGGCCAGTTCCCTGGTCGCGTTGTACTCCAGCACGCCGTAGTCGCCGCCGAGTTGGTCCTCGTTGCGGGTCACGAAGGAGGACAGCGCGTCCAGCACGCTCGGGTCGGCCTCGACGGCCGGCTCGAAGCCGCTCAGCTGGTGGCCGCGGAACAGCACGGTGAACACCTGGTTCGCGGCGGTGGCCATGCCGGTCGGGTTCCAGGTGGCGCTGACGTAGTCGCCGAGCAGCCGCTTGACCACCCACAGGTAGCGGGCGTTCTCCTGGGCGCTGTCGATCAGCGTGACGGCCTCACCGAGGACCGCCGCGTTGGCCGCGCTGACGTCGCGCGAGTGGGCGCCGGCGAAGAACGCGTCCAGCGCGGCGCGGATCGCGGTCTGCAGGGCGGTCCCGTAGGTCCCGACGTCGGCCGGGTGGTACCACTGCACGTAGTAGCCGGCGCGCAGGTAGAGCACCAACTGCCCGGCGGCGGTGCTGTCGTCGCCCGGGTAGGTGGCGGAGACGTCCCGCAGCGCGTTCGCCACGGTGGTCATCTGCGCCTCGCGGAACGCTCCGGCCGCGTCGGTGCCGGTGAGCTGGAACAGCTGGTTGATGCAGCCGGTGTCGACGGAGGTGATCTGCTGGACCAGGGCGCTGCCGGTGCGGCTGGTGAAGTCACCGACCGTGCAGGCCGCCCTGGCGGACGGGTGGGGTGCCGTCACGGCCGGGCGGGCTTCGGCCGGGCGGGTGTCCACCGGGAGCGGTGAACGCTGGTCGAGGGAGGTGAACTTCCGTTCCTGGTCAGCGCGTTCGGGTGCCCCGGTGGCCGGCTGGGGGGCCGGGCCGGAGGGCGTGGGGGCGGCACCCGGGTGGGCGGGGGCCGGGGACGCGTGGGCGGCGCCCGGGGCGAACATTCCGAACGCCAGGACGAGCGTCAGGGCCAGCGTCAACAATCGTGCCAGCTGCGGGAGTCGCAGCAGACGTGCGGGACTCACGTGGAGGCCTCCGGGCCGTCGTCGGCCGCAGCTCGGGGCGCGGCCGGTGGGGGGCGAGGACCGTTGGCGACGGCGACCGTGGGGGCGGTGCCGTCGTGGACACGGTGGGGAGTGTGACATGTACCATGGCACACATCACATGCCCCTGGGAAGCCTCCGGGCGCGGCTCGATCCGGGGAGCGCGAGGAGGCCGTGGTGACGGTTGGTCACCACGGCCTCCCGGCAGGCGAAGCGCTACTTGCGGAGCAGCAGGATCACCCCGGCGGTGGCCAGGCCGACCAGCACGGCGGCCACGCCGTACGCCAGGCGGTGCGCCTTGAGCACCGGCAGGAAGCGGTCCACGGCGTAGCGGCCCGGACCGGTCAGCGCGAGGGCCGCGGCACCCGCGGTCAGCAGCAGCTCGTACTCGTCGCCCTTCGGCGCGAAGAAGCCGCCGCCCCAGGTGACGGCGATCGCGTTGACCATGGTGCCGACGACGGCCGCGCCCGCCAGCGGGGTCAACAGGCCGACGGCGAGGCCGAGTCCGCCCAGGACCTCGGTGAGGCCGGCGACCACGGCCATGGCGTTGCCCGCCGGGTAGCCGCTCATGGTGAAGAACTGACCGGTGCCGTCGATGCCGCCCCCGCCGAACCAGCCGAAGAGCTTCTGGCTCCCGTGCGCGGCCATGGTGAGGCCGAGGACCAGGCGCAGGAGCAGGAGTCCCGCGTCGTACGCGTGCGGGGAGGCGGCCGCGGGGCCGGCCCCCTCCCGGGTGGAACGGGCGGTGGGGGTGGTGGCGGCGGTCGTGCTCGGGCTGCTGCTCGGCATGGTCGTCTCCATCGATCGGAAGTCGGTCGTCAGGGGCCTGGGAGGCGGCCGGGCGGGGGCACGGGCCTCCCGCCGTCGGTTTGTTCAAATTTGAACCGGCCGCTCCCCGACCGTACCGTGAAGTTCGAATTTGAACAACCGCGCCGTCCCCGCGCGAGGTGCGGCCCCCACCGGGCCCGGGGCAGGGTGGAGGCATGGCTCCACGCAGGCAGCACCGCCGTGCCGCGCAGTCCGGCACGCCCTACCCCGAGGCACTGGCCGCCTTCGGCGAGCGGGTCCGACTGGTCGGCCCCGACCGGTGGGCCTCCCCCACGCCCTGCTCCGACTGGTCGGTGCGCGACCTGGTCAACCACCTCACCGCCGAGCAGCTCTGGGTGCCCGAGCTGCTGACGGGCGCCACCATCGCCGAGGTCGGCGACCGCTTCGACGGCGACGTCCTCGGCGCGGACCCGGTCGCCGCCTGGTCGGCCGCCGCCGGGGCCGCTCGGCAGGCCTGGGAGGTCCCCGGCGCTGCCGGGCTCACCGTCCACCTGTCCTTCGGGGACGTCTCCGGGCAGTACTACCTCGACCAGCTCACCACCGACCTGGTGGTGCACGCCTGGGACCTCACCGAAGGCATCGGCGCCCGCACCCGGCTCCCGCCGGACCTGGTCGACTTCGCGCTCGAAAAGATCAGCGGCTACGGGGACCTCTCCGGCAGCGGAGTGTTCGACCCGCCGCTGCCCGCCCCCGAGGGAGCCGGCCCGCAGACCCGGCTGCTGGCGCTCACCGGACGGCGGGACACCGGCTGAGCCGGGTTCTCCCGGGCGCGCCGGATACTGGAGAGTACGGGGGGCCGTGTTGATCCCGTACGAGAGGCGGGCGCCATGAGCCGCAGGCCGGACATCCTCGGCGAGTTCACCGCCGACCACCGGGCGGCCACCGAGCTGCTCGACCGGGTCGAGGCCGCCCCGGCCGGCTCCGCCGAACGCGGCGAGCTGCTGGCGCAGCTGACCGACCTGCTGTTCACCCACTGCGCCGCCGAGGAGGAGCACCTCTTCCCGGTCGTCCAGCACGACGTGCCGGACGGCGGCGCGCTGGTGTTCAGCAGCATCCACGAGCACCTCGCCCTCGGGCAGTACCTCGCCGACCTCCAGGGCCTCGGCCCGGCCGACCCGGCCTTCGACACCCTGCTGCGCGGCCTGGCGGACACCCTGCGGCGGCACCTGGCCGGCGAGGAGGAGCGGCTCTTCCCGGCCGCCCGCAAGGCCCTGCCCGCGGCGGCGCGGGCGGCGCTGGGCGAGCGGCTGCGGGCCGAACGGGCGGAGGCGGGGTGACCGGGCCCCACCACGCGGCGGCGGTCGCGCCCCGGACCGCGACGGGAACTGGGCCGCCCGGCCCCGGCCATGCCTCCCCCCGGGTGGTACGCCCGTCGGCCTAGGCTGTGGACGTCCCGGGCGGCCGGTGGGCCGTGGGAGTCGGGAGGGGCCCGGCCGCCGGGTGGGCGAGGAGGTTCGCGATGAACAGCGGTGAGACGACCGCCAAGGTGCGTTGTGTGGCGGCCGTTCCGTGCTGGGTGAGCCTGATGGCCCGGGACCTGGAGGACGCCAAGGAGTTCTACGGTCCCCTGCTCGGCTGGGAGTTCGAGCCCGGAGGGGAGCGGTTCGGCCCGTACGTCCACGCGGTGGCCGGCGGCGAGGCGGTGGCCGGCCTCGGCGTCGCCGGGCTCGGCGCCGTGCCCCTCGCCTGGACCAGCTACTTCGGGACGGAGAGCGCCGACGCGGCCGCCGACGCGGTGCGCGAACGCGGCGCGACCCTGGCCGTCGGGCCGCTGGCCTTCGACGCCGGGCGGGTGGCCTTCGCGGCCGACCCGGCCGGGGCGGTGTTCGGCATCTGGGAGGGCCCGCTGGGCCGCGCCCGCAGGCTGGAGCTGCCGGGCGCGCCGGTCTGGATCGAACTGCGCACCCCGGACCCGTTCGCGGCGGCGCTGTTCTACGGCGAGGTGTTCCGCTGGGACGGCCGCGACCCGGAGCACTTCGAGGTGCGGTGGGAGCACGACCGGGTGGTGCTGCGCGCCGAGGGGCACAGCGTCGCGGCACTGGCCAAGGAACAGGCGGGCGGCCCGGCGGGCATGCCGCCGCACTGGGAGGTCTCCTTCGCCGTCCCGGACACCGACCGGGCACTGGCCCGGGCCGTGGAACTGGGCGGCTCGGCGGTCGGGCCCGCCTTCGACTCGCCGTACGGCCGGGTGGCCCGGCTGCAGGACCGCGAGGGCGCCCGCTTCGCGGTGATCGGCCCGAAGGAAGGCTGAGCGGCGGAGGCGGCTGAGCGGCGGCCCGTGGAACGCGCCCAGGGCGTCGGCCGAGGGCCGGCGCCCTGGAGGCTGAGCGGCAGGGGCGCGGGCCCGGGCAGGTCAGCGCACCCAGGCCTTGAGCGGCTCGGTGTCCAGGGAGATGCCGACCGGGTCGGGCAGGTGGACGGTCCTGCCGAAGGGGAGCGTCTGGACGGTTTCGTAGCGGACTCCGTCGGGCCGGCTGTGCACGACCACCTCGGCCGAGTCCCGGTCGATCAGCAGGTAGACGGGAATGCCCGTCTCGGCGTAGGCGCGGGGCTTCTCCACGCGGTCGCGGCGGTCGGTGTCGGAGTCGAACGACGTGACCTCCGCGACCATGAGCACCGGTTCGCTCGACGCCCAGTCACCCTGCCCCACGAAGGCGTCCGCGTCGGCCAGGGTGCCGTCCGGGCGAGCGAACCCGCCTCGGTAACCCTGCACCTTCAACCCCTGGTCGTGGAGGTAGAGCTCGGGCCGAGCCTGGATGCAGATCCTCAGGAGCCACTGGATGATGCGGCCGTGGTCGCCGTCCGGCACGGGCTTGACCCCCAGCTTCCCGTTGATGAACTCCGCGCGGATGCCCTCGGCAGTGGCGGCCAGATGACGAGCGAGTTCCTCGAACTCCTCGGGCAGCATCTGCGGGCGGTCGGAGATCGCGGTCACGGGCCTTCCCCCTTCGCCTGAGCACCCTCCGGAGCAACGAGCACGCCGGCGAGTGGTTACGTGTGTTCCCTGGCTCTGACGATAGTCGACCGCCTCCAGCCCCACCCGATGTGACGCAGGTCACACTCGACGGGGAAATAGCGGGGACAGATTCCCCGTTTCCGAGTACGTTGGCCTAAGCGGGGAGGATTTCCCCGGTATCCTGGAGGAGCAGTCGTCATGACCACCGTCGCCGCCGAGTCGGCCCGAACCGGGGGAAGCGTGCGTGCGCCGAAGTTGCGCGCGGACGCCAGCCGGAACCGGGAGCGGATCGTGCTGGCGGCCCGGGACGCCTTCGTCGAGCACGGCGCCGATGTGCCGCTGGACGAGATCGCGAAGCGGGCGGGGGTCGGCAATGCCACGCTGTACCGGAACTTCCCGGACCGCGTGGCGCTGATCCGCGAGGTGGCGCTGCTCGTCAAGAACCGCATCCTGGCCCTCGCCGAAACGGCGACGGCCGAGGCGGACGCGGGCGTGGGCGGCGGCCCGTTCGACGCTCTGCAACGGTTCGTGCACGCGACCGTGGCGGAGAAGGTCGGCGGCCTCTGCGCCGTCTTCACCAGCACCATCGACCCCTACGACCCTGAACTGACCGAGATCCGGGAACGCCTGCGGACCGCCGTGAGCGGTCTGATGGAACGCGCCCGGGCCGCGGGCGAACTGCGGTCCGACGTGGACCACGGGGACCTGTTCATCGCGATGAGCCAGCTGACCCGGCCGCTGCCGGGCGCCTCGTGCGGGCTGCTCGACGAATTCGTCCACCGGCACCTCCAGCTCTTCCTGGACGGTCTGCGGGCACCGGTCCGTTCCGTCCTGCCCGGCCGCCCCGCGACCTTCGAGGACTTCCGACCCCGGGCCTGACCCTCCACCTGGACCGACCCCACTGATCCGACCCACCGGCACCCTGCCGCCGCGGCGCTGACCGGCGCCGCCCGCGGGCGCACCGGCGCGCCCGCAGCCGTACCCGATCCCGTACGGCGACGAGCCGTTCCCGTACGGCCCGTCGACCGTTCCCGCACGCCACGCACCGTGAAGTGAGTACCCCCATGTCTCAAACCGACGCCCGCCCGGCGACGTTGCCCGATCCCAGGCGCTGGAAGGCGCTGATCTTCATCGGCCTCGCCCAGCTGATGGTCGTCCTCGACGCCACCATCGTGAACATCGCCCTGCCCTCCGCCCAGAAGGACCTGGGCATCACCGACGCCAACCGCCAGTGGGTGATCACCGCCTACGCGCTGGCCTTCGGCGGCCTGCTGCTGTTCGGCGGCCGGATCGCGGACCTCTGGGGCCGCAAGCGGACCTTCGTGGTCGGTCTGACGGGCTTCGCCCTCGCCTCCGCGCTCGGCGGCGCCGCGGCCAACACCGCGATGCTGCTCGGCGCCCGCGCCCTCCAGGGCGTGTTCGGCGCGCTGCTGGCGCCCGCCGCGCTCTCGCTGCTCGCGGTGACCTTCACCGAGGCCAAGGAGCGCGCCAAGGCGTTCGGCATCTACGGTGCGATCGCCGGTGGCGGTGGCGCCATCGGCCTGATCCTCGGCGGCCTGCTGACCGAGTACATGAACTGGCGCTGGACCTTCTTCGTCAACATCCCGTTCGCCATCGTGGCCGCCGCCGGCGCCGTCATGGTGATCCGCGAGCCCGCCGAGGGCCGCAACCGCAACCGGCTGGACATCCCCGGCGTGCTGCTGGTGACCACCGGCCTGGTCTCGCTGGTCTACGGCTTCACCCGCGCCGAGTCGCACGGCTGGACGGCCGGCAGCACCCTGGGCCTGTTCGCCGCGGCCGCCGTGCTGCTGTTCGCCTTCGTCCTGGTGGAGCGCAGGGTCAAGGCCCCGCTGCTGCCGCTGCGCGTGGTGCTCGACCGCAACCGCGGCGGGGTGTACATGTCGCTGGGCATGGCCGTGATCGGCATGTTCGGGCTGTTCCTCTTCCTGACCTACTACCTGCAGATCGTGCTGGGCTACAGCCCGGTGCTCACCGGCGTGGCCTTCCTGCCCATGGTGGCGGGCATGATCACCGGCTCGACCCAGATCGGCGCCCGGCTGATGACCCGCGTCCCGGCGCGCTACCTGATGGCCCCCGGCTTCCTGACCGCCTCCATCGGGATGTTCCTGCTGACCCACATCGGCCTGGACACCTCCTACCCGGCGCTGATCCTGCCCGGCCTGGTCCTGATGGGCCTGGGCATGGGCACCGCCTTCATGCCGGCCATGAGCCTCGCCACGCACGGCGTCCAGCCGCGCGACGCGGGCGTGGCCTCCGCCATGGTCAACACCTCGCAGCAGGTCGGCGGCGCCATCGGCACGGCGCTGCTGAACACCATCGCGGCCAGCGCCACCACCAGCTGGCTGGCCTCGCACGCCACCGCCGCCGCGGCCGGTTCGCCCGCGACCGCCAAGGCCCTGCAGTTCCAGGCCATGGTGCACGGCTTCTCGACCGCGATCTGGGTGTCCTTCGGGATCCTGGTGGCGGCCGGCGCGGTCGCCTTCACCTTCATCAACGCCGGCCGGCCGAGTGCGGCGGGTACCGGCTCGGGTGCGGGCGCGGCGAAGAACGACGAGGTGCCGGTGCTGGTGCACTGACCCCTCGGGGTACCGCCCGTCCCGGGCGACTCGGGTGCGTACGCGGCCCGTCCGGTGTCTTCCAGGCACCGGGCGGGCCGTTCGCGTCTCCGGAGCCCACCCGGGTAGAAGTGGGGACTGCTCCCCGATTATCGTGGCCCCAGCGCGAATCGGGGACCTATCCCCGCTTCCTGGAGCGAGGGGCGTGCACATGACCCGGAATCAGAACGCTGGGCGGGGACGGCGGGCCGCCGACTGGGCGGACGGCCGGCTGGGGATCCACACCCTGGCCAGGGCCAATCTGCGAAAGGTCTTTCCGGACCACTGGTCCTTCATGCTGGGCGAGATCTGCCTCTACACCTTCCTGATCATCATCCTGACCGGCGTCTGGCTGACCCTGTTCTTCAAGCCGTCGATGGGCGAGGTGGTCTACAGCGGCTCGTACGTCCCCCTCAAGGGCATCGCGATGTCGGAGGCCTACGCCTCCACGGTGGACATCAGCTTCGAGGTGCGCGGCGGACTGCTGATCCGTCAGATCCACCACTGGGCGGCGATCGTCTTCGTCGCGGCCATGTTCGTGCACATGATGCGGGTCTTCTTCACCGGCGCGTTCCGCAAGCCGCGTGAGATCAACTGGGTGTTCGGCTTCCTGCTGCTGTTCCTCGGCATGCTGGACGGCTTCTTCGGCTACTCGCTCCCGGACGACCTGCTCTCCGGCACCGGCATCCGGTTCATCGAGGGCGTGGTGCTGGCCGTGCCACTGGTCGGCACCTACCTCCAGATGTTCCTGTTCGGCGGGGAGTTCCCCGGGCACGACATCGTGCCGCGGTTCTTCACCGTCCACGTGCTGCTGATCCCGGGCATCATGCTCGGCCTGCTGGTGGCGCACCTGATCCTGGTCTTCCACCACAAGCACACCCAGTGGGCGGGCCCGGGCAGGACCGAGAAGAACGTCGTCGGCATGCCGCTGATGCCGGTCTACCTGGCCAAGGCCGGCGGCTTCTTCTTCCTGGTGTTCGGGGCCGTCGCACTGATGGCAGCCGTCGCCACCGTCAACCCGATCTGGGCCTACGGCCCGTACCGGCCCGACCAGGTGTCCACCGACGCCCAGCCCGACTGGTACATGGGCTTCGCCGAGGGCCTGATCCGGGTGATGCCCGGCTGGGAGATCGGGCTCCGGGGGCACACCCTCAACCTCGGAGTGCTGATCCCGTTCGCGATGTTCCCCCTCGTCCTCGGCGCGATCGCTGCCTACCCGTTCGTGGAGGCCTGGGTGACCGACGGCGACCGGGAGCACCACCTGCTCGACCGGCCGCGCAACGCGCCCGTGCGCACCGCCCTCGGTGCGGCCTGGATCAGCGTCTACCTGGTGATGCTCGCGGGCGGGGGCAACGACCTGATCGCCACCCACCTGCACCTGTCGCTCAACACGATCACCTACGCCGTGCGGGTCGGCTTCTTCGTCGTGCCGGTCGCCGTGTTCGCGGTCACCAAGCGGTGGTGCCTCGGGCTGCAGCGGCGGGACCGGGACAAGGTGCTGCACGGCCGGGAGACCGGCATCGTCAGGCGGCTGCCGCACGGCGAGTTCACCGAGGTGCACGCCGGGCTCGCGCCCGCCGAACTGCACCGGCTCACAGCGCACGAGCAGCCCCGCCCCCTCGAACCGCGGCCCGCGCGGGACGAGAATGGAGTGGCCGGTCGGGTGGGTGCCCTCACCCGCACCCGGGCGAGGCTGTCCCGCGGGTTCCACGGCGAGCACGCGCGGATCCCCAAGCCCACCGCCGAGGAGTACCGCGCGATCGCCGAGGACCACGGGCACTGACCGCCCCCGCCGAGGGAGGACACCGTGCACGACCGAACCGACCAGCTCGCCGACAGCAAGTACCTCCTGCTGACCACCTTCGGAGCGGACGGGAGCCGGATCGACTCACAGCTGTGGGTGGTCTCCGACGGCACCGCGCTCGGCGTCTGGACCCCCACCCACTCCGGCGAGGCCGAGCGGATCCGGCGCCACCCCCGGGTGCTGATCGGCCCGTGCGACGCCCACGGGCGCCCGACCGGCCGCCGGCTCCCGGCCCGCGCCCGGCTCTGCGACCCCGAGGCGACGGCGCGCTACCGGACCTCGCTGATCAACAAGTACGGCCTGACGGCGCTGATCGCGTTGGCCCGCAGCCGGTTCCGGGTCGGACTGGAGGGGACGGTCGGGATCCGGATCACGCTGAACGAGCTCGAGCAGCGGCTGGTCGGGCCGGAGTGGCGGCCGCCGGCGACGTACTGCGTCAACTGAGGGCACAGCGCGACGCGGCGGCGGAGCGGCCGGCGTCTCCCGAGGGTCCTCGCGGGCCCCGGCGGGCCCCGGCGTCCGCCGGGCCCGGCGGGCGAGGGACCGGCGCCCGCCGGGGTCAGGGGCCGTCGTCCGGGGCCTTGGCCAGATCCTCCGGTTCGCAGGCCTCCCGACCGGTCCCCGCGTGCACCACCTTCACCGCCCGCTCCGGGCCGCCCGGGACGACCCGCTGCTCGTGCCCGCAGCGGGGGCAGATCAGCGGGATGCGCGGGCGCTGGGACCTGCGGTCGGCCTGGTCGCCGTCCGGGCGCGGGGTGGTCACGTCAGCGAGTGGGTCGGGACCGGGCTGACCTCCTGGATCTCGCCGTGGGCCTTGGTGAGCAGTTGCGAGGCGAGGTCGTTGAGCGCACGGGCGCCCGCGATCTCCTCGCCGACCCGCAGTTGTTCCGGGTCGGAGGGGTGGCGGCTGCTGTAGCCGTGGGCCCGCAGTTCCGTCCCGTCGGCGAGCCGGAGCAGGGCCGCGGCGGTCGTGCGCGCGCCCTCCTCCCGGAACTCCATGTCGATGTGCCAACCGACCAGAGTCTGCATGGCGGATCACCTCCATCGGTACTCCTCCAGAGTGCGCCGCACGCCACGGGTTCACCAGGGCAGCCGGAGCCGGGCCGAACTTGAACGCGTTCAACTCAGCGGCGTAGAGTCGGCCGCGGGGCTCATTTGAACGCGTTCAAGAGGGGGCGCCCGCCATGGGCAAGGGCACGACCGAACTGGTGGACCTCCTGGTCCTGCTCGGCATGGGAGCCGTCCTGCCGCTCGGCCTCGCGCTGATCGACGAACCCGGGCTCGCCCGGGTGCGCCGGCTCTGGCCGCTCGCCGCCGTCCCCGGGGCGCTCTGCCTCTGGCTGCCGCGCGGAGCCGCGACCGGCCCGGCCGTCCTGTACGCGCTCGGCACCCTGGCCGTGGCCCTGCACGCGCCGTTGCGGCTGGCCCGCACCCGCTCGCTCGCCCCCGCCGAGATCGCGGTGCTCACCGCGCTCGCCGCACCCGCCGTGGCGGGCGTCGCCCTGGTCGCCGAACGCTCCGGCTACCCGCTGTTCGGATTCGAGCCGCACATCCTCGCGCTGACCGTCCCGCACTTCCACTACGCCGGATTCACCGCCGCACTGGTCGCCGGGCTGGTGTGCCGGGCCGATCCCGCCTCCCGGGCGGCCCGCTGCGCGGCGCTCAGCGTACCGGCGGGCACGCTGCTGGTCCTGGCCGGGTACTTCCTCGGCAACTGGTGGCAGTTCGCCGGAGCGGTCGTGCTGACCACCGGGATGTGGCTGGTCGGCCTGGTCAGCTGGCGCGAGCTCCGCCCCCGCAGCGGCAACGCGGCCACCGCCCGGCTGCTGGCCGCCTCCTCGGCCGTGCTGGCGCTCACCATGCTGCTCGCCCTGTGGTGGGCCCTGGGCCGCGCCGCGGGACTCCCCCACCCCACCCTGGCCTGGATGGCCGCCACCCACGGCCTCGGCAACGCGCTCGGCTTCGCCCTCTGCGCGCTCCTCGCCTGGCGCCGGATCACCGCCCTCCCGGAGGACCACCGATGAACCACCACGGCGACGACTACAGCTACCCCGAGCAGGGCGCCAGCCGCACCGGCGAACTTCCCCCCGGCTACCGCCACTTGCGGCACCGGGCCCGGATCGGCCACGGGCGCGCGGCGCTGGAGGTCGCCGGGGCGGCGCTGCTCGGCTGGCGGATGCACCGGCTGGCGGGCGTGCGGATCGAGGCGGAGGCCGAGGAGGCGGCCGCGGGCGTCGCCGTGCGCTGCGCGATCGGCGTCGGCCCGCTGCGGGCGGGCGCGCCGAACCGGGTCCTGGCCGCCGTCACCGGACCGGACCGGTACGGGTTCACGTACGGGACGAGGCACGGGCACCTGGGCCGGGGCGAGGAGACCTTCCTGGTCGAGCTCGCGCCGGACGGCTCGGTCTGGTTCAGCGTCACCGCGTTCAGCCGCCCGGTCGCCTGGTGGGCCCGGCTGGCCGGACCGCTGTTCCCGCTCCTCCAGCACGCCTTCGCCCGGCGCTGCGGGCGGGTGCTGGCCGCGATCGCGGCGGACGCGGCGTGACGGGGCCGAGCCCTGCCCGGCGGATGGGCCCGCGGGGCGGAGGGGCCGGGGGTGACGGTGTCGGCCGGCCACGCAGCGGACCGGGCGCTGTCAGGCCGGCTGTGGCCGGGCCTGGTGCTGGTGAGGCCCGGTGCGGTCGGGCCCGGTGCGGTCGGGCCCGGTGCGGTCAGGCTCCGTGCTGGGAGGCCTGGTGCTGGGAGGCCTGGTGCGCGGGGACGGTGACCAGGAGGGCGCCGGAGTTCTGGACCCGGACCTCGAAGTGGTCGATGTCGCCCGGCTGGAGGGCCGCACCGCCGGTGGTGCGCACCGCGGCCGGGCCGTCCGGGCCGCCGTAGCCGCCCGCCGGAACGCTCCAGGTGGTCACCGTCTGCTGCTCGCCGGCGTGCGAGACGGCGACCAGGTTGCAGGTCAACGGGCCTCGGACGCCGGACAGTTGCAGACTGATCTGGCTGCCCCAGGTCCTGCCGTCCAGGCCGACGGTGGCCTTGGCCCCGGTGCTCGGGTCGGTGGCGCTGAACTGCTCGGCGACGGCGACCACCGCGGGCGCGGTGTCGGCGGTGATGACCGCCGCGGTCACGGCCGGGCCGGCCGCGACCATCGCCGTCGCGGCCAGGGCGAGCACCAGCCGACGCACCCGGCCCCGCCGCCGGGCGGCCGTGACCTCGGCGACCAGGCGGTCCAGGAGTTGCCCGTCCGGGCGCGGGGCGGGCTCGGCCGGGTCCAGGCCGGCCGCCCTGACCGACTCGGCGTACTCGGCCAACACCGGTTCGAGGAAATTGAGTTCAGCCACCTGAGCGGCACACTGCGGGCAGTCGGCCAGGTGCCGTTCGAAGGCGGCGCGCTCGGCGGGCTCCAGCAGGCCGAGGACGTACACGCCGACGTCGGCGTGCTCGGCGTCCTCGGGCAGGCCGGGGTCGGTGTCGGGGGGCTTGGTCACGATGTCACTCCCCGTTCCTCCAGCGCGAGCCTGAGCGAGCGCAGTGCGTAGAACACCCGCGACCGTACGGTGCCGGCCGGGATGCCGAGTTCGGCGGCCGCCTCGTTGGCGGTGCGGCCCTTGAGGTAGGTCTCGACGATGACCTCGCGGTGCGAGGGCGAGAGGTCCGCGAGCGCGTCGGCGACGGTCATCATCCGCAGCGTCCGCTCGATCTCGTCCTCGGCGGGCAGCTGCTCCAGCACCGCCGCGTCCACCTCCCGCGGCCGGGCGCGGGCGCTGCGGTGGTCGTCGATCACGATCCGGCGGGCGACGGTGACCAGCCAGGGCCGCAGCGAGCCGGCCTGCGGATCGAGCCGGTGGAGGTTGCGCCAGGCGCGGACCAGCGTCTCCTGGACGACGTCCTCGGCGCGTTGGCGGTCCCCCGCGACCAGGTGGAGGACGAAGCCGAAGAGCGGTCCGGCATGCTCGCGGTACAGGGCCCGCATCAGCTCCTCGTCCGCGGCCCCCGTGCCGTGGGCGGCGGGGCCGCCGGCAGGGCGCTCCTCGGTCACCACTTCATCGTTGCGCACCCGGGCCTCCCGGTCGAGGGCGGTGGTCGGCTTCGGCCGGCGGCCGCCGGTCAGTAACCCGGTGCGGTGGGCGCCGGGGTGGGCGTGGCCGGCGTCGGGGAGCCGGGCGTCCCGCTGCCGCCGGCCATCGCCTTGCCGCCCGTGGGGGTCACCGCGAACCAGGTGCCGCCCACGCCCTGGCCCTTGGTGTCGCCGGGCTTGGTGTCGGGCGAGTAGCGGTAGACCGGCCAGCCGTTGAGGGTGAGCTGCTTGCTGCCGTCGGACCGGGTGACGGTGCCGACCAGCTTGCTGTCGATGCCCTTGACGGTGATGTTGCCGTCGGCGTGCTCGGGCGGCCAGACGGTGGCGCAGGCACCGTTGCAGTAGGACTCGGACGGACTGCTCTCGTCCTGGTCGAAGCGGTAGAGCGTGAAGCCCGCGCTGTCGGTGACGATCGTGCCGAGCTTGGGGTCGTCGGCGGTCTTCAGGGTCGCCGCGGCCGGTGCGCCCGTGGCGGCGGACGTGCTCGGCGCGCTCGACGTGCCCGATCCGGACGATCCGGACGATCCGCAGCCCGCGACCAGCGCGGCCACGGCGGCGCCGGAGGCGGCCAGCACGGCGGCCCGGCGGGTGCGGGGTGTGCTGAGCATGGGATGCCTCCCGGGTCCGTGAACGGACTGGACACCCTTCTGTACGGTCGGTGGTGGGGCCGTGCTCAACGCCCGTCGCTCCGGCACCGCCGGAACGCCCGGAACGCTCGGAATACCCCGTCCGCGATCACCGTTGTGGGCGGCAGATGGTCCGTACCACCGGTTCTGGAAGGGAAGGATTCGCGAGATGAGCAACACGGTCGAGCTGACCAAGGAGAACTTCGACGACATCGTCCCCGGCCCGGAGGGCAAGGACTTCGTCTTCATCGACTTCTGGGCCTCGTGGTGCGGGCCCTGCCGCCAGTTCGCCCCGGTGTACGAGAAGGCCGCCGAGCGTCACTCGGACCTGGTCTTCGCCAAGGTGGACACCGAGGCGCAGCAGGAGCTGGCCGCCGCGTTCGGCATCCAGTCGATCCCGACGCTGGCGATCATCCGCGAGGGCGTGCTCGTCTTCTCGCAGCCCGGTGCCCTGCCCGAGGCGGTGTTCGAGGACCTGATCGGCCAGGCCCGCAACCTGGACATGGCCGAGGTGAAGCGCAAGGTGGCGGAGGAGCAGGCGGCCGACGGCCAGGCCTGACTCGGGATGCCCGCCGCCCGCGAGGCCCGGGGAGCGCGGCGGTTGCCGCCGGTCTCCGGGCCTCGTCATGCCGGCGGCCGGCCCTCCGCGTCTTCCGCGCTCTCCGTGTCTTCCGCGCTCCCTGCGGCCTTCCCGCTCGCTGCGGCCGCTCCGCCCTCCGTGGCCTCTGCAGCCTCGGTGGCCCCGGTACCCTCCGCGCCCCAGGCGGCGAGTCGGGCCGCGAGCGCCCGGACCTCGGCCCGCAGCTCGGCGGGCTCGCGGACGGTGAACGGCCAGCCGGTGCCGGCCAGCATGATCGCGGCGCCCTCCAGGCTCTGCGCCCTGGCCCGCAGCAGCACCCGGTCCTCGGCGAGCTCGGTGAGCGTGCCGACGGCGGGCGGCAGCCGGCGGCGGGCCTCGGCGAGCGTGGTGGCCAGTTCCACCTCCACCCGGTGCCGCCAGGGCACCCCGGCCAGGGACTCCACCACCAGCTGCACCGGGTCGACTCCCTCGGGCGGCTCGAAGCCGGTGCCGCCCGCCTCGACCCGCTCGATCCGGTCCAGCCGGAAGGTCCGCGGCTCGCCGCTGCGGTGGTCGAGCCCGGTGGTGTACCAGCGGCCGGAGTGGAAGACCAGGCCGTACGGGTCGAACTCGCGCTCGCTGGGCCTGTCCTCGCGGTCCCGGTAGGCCAGCCGCACCCGGCGCCGGCGGCGGACCGACTCGGCCAGCGTGAACAGCGCGGCGGCGGCCGGGCTGGGGCCCGCTGTCGGCGCGGTGGTCAGGCCGAGGGTCTGCTCGACGGCCGTGATCCGCTCGCGCAGCGGCGGGGGCAGCACCCGCTGGATCTTGGCGAGCGCCGTGTCGGCGGCCCGCTCGCCCACCGACAGGCCGGACCTGCGGCCGGACAGCAGGCCGAGGACCACCGAGGCGGCCTCGTCGGGGCTGAGCATCAGGGGCGGCAGCCGGTAGCCGGGGAGCAGCCGGTAGCCGCCGTAGCGGCCGCGCTCGGACCGCACCGGGATGCCGAGTTCGGCCAGGCGCGCGACGTAGCGGCGGACGGTGCGCTCGTCCACGTCGAGCCGGGCGGCCAGCTCGGCGCCGGTCAGTCCGGGGCGGTCCTGGAGCAGCTCCAGCAGGGCGAGCACGCGGCTGACCGGGTGTTCCACCGGGAGCACTCCTTCCGCTCGGAAAATCCGGACCGGATCTGTCCGGCATCGATCCTAGAGTCGGCGGTGACGGCGGTCCCACCGACGAGAAGGAGCGATCCACCATGAGCACGTTCGTACTGGTTCCCGGGTTCTGGCTCGGTGCCTGGGCCTGGGACGAGGTGGCCGCGCCGTTGCGCGCGGCCGGTCACGAGGTCTTTCCGGTGACCCTGCCGGGGCTGGCCGAACGGGCCGGGGACAAGGGCGAGATCGGGCTGGAGGAGCACATCGCCGAGCTGGCCGGGCTGCTGGTGCGCGAGGACCTGTGGGAGGTCGTGCTGGTCGCCCACAGCGGCGCCTGCGCCCCGGTCGGCGGAGTCGCGGACCGGATGCCGGAGCGGATCCGCCGGGTGGTCTACCTGGACAGCGGGCCCATGGCCGACGGCACCTCCGTCCAGGACCTGTGGCAGCCCGACTTCCGGGAGGCGGCCGACGCCTCGGTGGTCGACGGCCGCCTCCCGATGCCGTCCTGGGAGTTCATGGCCGCCCACGGCTCCAGCCTGGACGGCCTGGACGAGGCCGCCCTGGCGCGCATCCGCGCCCGGCTGACCCCGCACCCGGTCGGGGCGTTCCGGGACGCACTGCGGCTGGGCGGCGCCGGGGCGGCGCTGCCGCAGGCGCTGGTGTCCTGCTCCCTCCCGCTCGACCAGGTGAAGGAACTGGTCGCGGCCGGCCACCCGTGGTTCGCCGGCATGGCCGGACCGAACTGGGAACTGCGCGAACTGCCCACCGGCCACTGGCCGATGTTCTCCCGCCCGGCCGACACGGCGGCGCTGCTCGCGGAGCTCGCGGCAATCTGAACCCGTCCGCGTGTTCGGCCGCGCGAACACGCTGCCACGTCGCAGGATGGGCCCACGACACGCCGGGGTAGGGGTGCCGGGTACGGGGGGCGGACAGCCCCCCGGCCCGCCCGTGCCCGGGGCGGGCCGACGGACGGCGCGCGAGCGCGCGAGCGCGCGAGACGATCGCGGAACGATGGAGGACGGGACACATGACCAGCAGCACCGCCGAGGAGTACGACGTCATCGTGCTGGGCGCCGGCCCGACCGGCGAGAACGTGGCCGACCGGACCACCGCGGCCGGGCTGCGCACGGTGATCGTGGAAGCCGAGCTGGTCGGCGGCGAGTGCTCGTACTGGGCCTGCATGCCGAGCAAGGCGCTGCTTCGCCCGGCCGCCGCGCTGGCCGACGCCCGCGCGGTGGGCGGCGTGCGGGAGGCGGTCGGCGGCGGGCGGCTGGACGCCGCCGCGGTGCTGGCCCGGCGGGACTCCTTCACCTCGAACTGGAAGGACGACGGCCAGGTGCAGTGGCTGCGCGACACCGGCATCGAACTGGTCCGCGGCCACGGCCGGCTGGCAGGGGTGCGGACCGTCACCGTGGAGTCGGAGGACGGCAGCGAGCGGGTGCTCACCGCCCGGCACGCCGTCGCCGTGTGCACCGGCAGCCGGCCGGTGCTCCCCTCCGGGGTGCCCGGGCTGGCGGAGGTTCACCCGTGGACCAACCGGGAGGCCACCGGCTCCTCGACCGTTCCCGGGCGGCTGGCGGTGGTCGGCGGTGGGGTGGTCGGGGTGGAGATGGCCACCGCCTGGCGGGCGCTCGGCTCCGAGGTCGTCCTGCTGGTGCGCGGCGACGCGCTGCTGCCCCGGATGGAGCCCTTCGCGGGCGAGCTGGTCGCCGACGGCCTGAGGGAGGCGGGGGTGGACCTCCGCTTCGACACCGAGGTGACCGCGGTGGAGCGGAACGGGACCACCGGGCCCGTCGTGCTGACGCTCGCCGACGGCCGGCGGCTGACCGTCGACGAGGTGCTCTACGCGACCGGACGGGCCCCGCGCACCGCCGACGTCGGGCTGGAGCAGGTCGGGCTGCGTCCCGGCGACTGGCTGGCGGTGGACGACAGCTGCACGGTGCTCGGGGTGGACGGCGAGTGGCTCTACGCCGCCGGGGACGTCAACCACCGGGCGCTGCTCACCCATCAGGGCAAGTACCAGGCCCGGATCGCCGGCGCGGCGATCGCCGCCCGTGCCCAGGGGCGTCCGCTGGACACCTCGCGCTGGGGCGCGCACTCCGCGTCTGCCGACCTGGCGGGCGCGCCGCAGGTGGTGTTCACGCAACCCGAGGTGGCGGCCGTCGGCCTGACCCTGGCCGCGGCCGAACAGCTCGGACTGCGGGTCAAGTCCGTCGACCACGACCTGGGCGCCGTCGCCGGGGCGTCGCTGTACGCCGACGGCTACCGCGGCCGCGCCCGGGTCGTCTACGACCTCGACCGGGAGGTGATCGTCGGCGCCTGCCTGGTCGGGCCCGCCGTCGCCGAACTGCTCCACTCGGCCACCGTCGCGGTGGTCGGCGAGGTGCCGATCCACCGGCTGTGGCACGCCGTCCCCGCGTACCCGACGATCAGCGAGGTGTGGCTGCGACTGCTGGAGGGCTGCCGGGGGTGATCCCCCGCCCGGGTGAGCGGCGCGGCGAGATGTCACCACCGGTGGACGGCGGGACACTGGCAGTCGGGGGACGTCCCGGGGGGCCGTGCTCGTGACCAGGTGGTGTGAGGCATGACCGAGGTGCTGTTGGCCGTCGGAACCGAGAAAGGCCTCTTTCTCGGCCGCAGCCGCGACCGGCTGGACTGGGAGTTCAGCGGGCCGCACTTCCGGATGAACGCGATCTACTCCGTCTCGATCGACCGGCGCGGAGGCCGGACCAGACTCCTGGTCGGCGCCGACAGCAGTCACTGGGGGCCCTCGGTCTGGCGGTCCGACGACCTCGGCGCCGGCTGGTACGAGCCGCCGCGGCCGGCGATCCGCTTCCCCGAGTCCACCGGCGCCTCGCTCACCCGGGTCTGGCAGCTCCAGCCCGCCGGGCCGGAGGCCCCCGGGGTGGTGTACGCCGGCACCGAGCCGGCCGCGCTGTTCCGCTCCACCGACGGCGGGGAGACCTTCGCCCTGGTCCAGTCGCTCTGGGAGCACCCCCAGCGGTCGGAGTGGGGCGCCGGCTACGGCGGCCAGGGCCTGCACACCATCGTGACCGACCCGCGCGACCCCCAGCGGCTGCTGGTCGCCGTCTCCAGCGGCGGCGTCTACCGCAGCAAGGACGGCGGCGACAGCTGGGAGCCGTCCAACACCGGCCTGCGCGCCGAGTTCCTCCCCCCGGACGGCCAGTACCCCGAGTTCGGCCAGTGCGTCCACAAGATCGCGCCGGACCCCGTCCACCTGGACCGGCTCTACCTGCAGAACCACGGCGGCGTCTACCGCAGCGACGACTGGGGCGGCAGCTGGCGCTCCATCACGGACGGGCTGCCCGCCGAGTTCGGCTTCGCCATCGCCGCCCACCCGCGCCGCGCCGACACCGCCTACCTCGTCCCGCTCGGCGGCGCGGACGACCGGATTCCGCCCGGCCGCCGCTGCCGGGTCTTCCGCACCACCGACGGCGGCACCAGCTGGCAGCCGCTCGCCGACGGACTGCCCGGGGAGGACCACTACGGCATCGTGCTGCGCGACGCCCTGCGCACCGACGACGCCGAACCGGCCGGGATCTACTTCGGCAACCGGACCGGCGAGGTGTACGGCAGCCGCGACGAGGGCGAGAGCTGGTCGCTGCTGATCTCCCACCTGCCGGACGTGCTCTGCGTCCGCGCGGCGGTGGTGGGCTGAGCGGCCGGGCCCTGAGCGGCTGGGCCCTGCGCAGCGGTGCGGCCGAGCACTGAGCGGTTGGGCCCTGCGCAGCGGTGCGGCCGGGCCGGGAGCCGCCGAGTCCTGAGCGGCAGGGCCCTGAGCGGTATGGACCTGAGCGCGTGGCCTCTCGGAGACCGCAGGTGGAAAACCTGTTGTCGGACTCGCCGCGGCCCGGTGAGCATGAGCCGCCGAAGAGCGTCTCGTGAAGGTGGGGTGGGCCGTGACCGGAACGGACCGGGTGGTCAGGCGGAACGGCGGCGGCGCACCGGTGGTGCGCTACCGGGCCGGCGAGCGGGAGGGGCGGCCCTGGGCCGACCGGCTGGAGGTCCTGGACGACTCGATGGACGCGGCGGCCGCGGCGGAGTTCGTCCGGGCCGAGCTGCCCGGGTGGGTGGTCTCGGCCGATCCCGAACTCGGACGGCGGCTGCTGGAGCAGGGCGCCCGGCCGCTGCGGCACGCCCACACGTTCCGGCGCGACCTGCGGGCCGATCCCCCGCCCGCCGACTGGGCCGGGGCACCGCTGCGCGCGGGCCTGCGGGCGGTGCCCTGCGACCGCGGGCCCGAGGAACTGCTGGACTCCTGGCGGGCCGCCTTCCACCCCGGTCACGTGGACCGCTTCCCCGGTGACGACGCCCGGGCGCTCGCCGAGCGGATCGGCCCGCTGCTCGCCGGGAAGGCCATCGGCCCGGTGCTGCCCTCCAGCCTGCTCGCGGTGGACGCCGAGGACCGGGTGGTCGCCGCGGCCGTGCTCACCGACCGGGACGGCCTGCCGTGGGTCGCCGAGGTGTTCCGCCACCCCCGGCTCGGCTACCCGGGCCTCGGCGCCGACCTGCTGCGCCGGGCGATCGCGGACGCCGCCGACCGCGGGCTGGCCGACGTGCACCTGGTGGTCACCGAGGGCAACCCGGCCCGCCGGGTGTACGAGGCGATGGGCTTCGTGCTGTGGCAGACCTCGCTGACCGTGATCGTCCCGGAGGCCGAGGACGGGGTCCGGGCCGTCGGCCGGGCTTAGAGCGCCGACCCCCGGCGTCGGCCGGGGCCGGTTCGTCGCCGTGGTCCGGGCCGTCGGCCCGGTTTCAGGGCGTCGGCCGGTGCGCGCCCTCGATGCGGGCGCCGTGCACCACGACCATGGTCAGGCCCACGGCGACCAGCAGTTCCGCCCAGAAGAACGCCGCGTAGTCGAGCAGCGAGCCGATCGGGGGGCTGCCGGGCGCGGCGTTGCGCATGCCGACCAGGGCGAACAGGGTGGCCGCCATCCAGCTCAGGGCGGGCCAGATGATCCCGCGCCGCTGCCGGACGATGAGCCAGGCCGCGAGCAGCACGGAGAGGGCCAGCGCCCACATCGCCGCCATCATGAACCAGGCCAGGATGAAGGTGCTGCGCGAGCGGCCGATCTGCTCCGTCACCGCCACGCCGTAGCCCTCGGTCACCTCGCCGGCCTGGTGGAACGCGAAGAAGGCGTCGGCCTCCTCCAACCCGATCACGAGCGGGACGGGCCGCCCTCCGGCGGTGGCCTGGAAGCCGATGATCGCCCGGTAGCGGTCGAAGGGGTAGTCCGAGACCCGTCCGTCGAACAGGTTGAACGACACCGTGTTGGAGCCGATCTGCTGGCCGGCCGGGTACCTGAACGAGGTCTGTTCGAGCGAGGTGGTCTCCAGCACCACGTCCCCCGCGGGGACGAGCACGTCCTCCGCCCGCCTCAGTGCGCCGTGCGGCTGGACCAGGATCTTCGCGACCAGCGTCTGCGAGGCCGTGTCCACCCGCTGGAGCGTCACCCCGACCTCCAGGAAGTCGGGCCCGGGCGTGGTGCCCACCACCTGGGCCCGGGTGCGGCTGGACCGCTCGTTGGCGTACAGCAGCAGGCCGGCGGCCACGAACAGCACGATCACCACCATCACGGCGTACGCCCGCCACGGGCGCACCTTCGGCCGGGTGGCGCTCACGGTCCGCACCCGGGCGTGGATGCGGATCCGTGGCCGTCCCGCCCTGCGGTGGGGCTGCTCACGGCGTCGCGGCGACGTGCTCATCGGCCTGCTCCCACCGTCGGCGGCGGCATCCGGTGCCGCCCGTCCCGCCAGCGTCGGCAGGGTCTCTCCTGCCGCGCAAGCGCTCACGGCCGATCGGGCTTCCCCGGGGCGCGGGAAATCCGCTGGTCGGAGGGGCTGTGTAGGCTCAACGGTCATGGCGAGGGTGACACGGGACGATGTGGCGCGGGCGGCGGGGACGTCGACCGCGGTCGTGAGTTATGTGATCAACGACGGGCCCCGGCCGGTGGCACCGGCCACCCGGGCCCGGGTGCTCGCCGCGGTCGAGGAGCTCGGCTACCGCCCGAACCGGGTCGCCCAGGCGATGGCCCGGCGGCGGACCGACCTGCTCGGCATGGTCGTCCCCGACGCCCGCCAGCCCTTCTTCGCCGGGCTCGCCCACGCCGTCGAGCAGGCCGCCACCGAGCACGGCCGACTGCTGCTGATCGGCAACTCCGACTACGCCGACGAGCGCGAGGCACACTACATCCGCGCCTTCCTCGGCATGCAGGTGGACGGTCTGATCCTGGTCACCCAGGACCCGGCCACCCCCGGGCTCACCGGTTTCGACTCGGCCGACGGCACGCCGGTCGTGCTGCTGCACCACCGGGCGGAGAGCACCGGCGGAGTGGCCGTGGTGGCGGACGACGAGGGCGGCGCCCGCGAGGTGGTCCGCCACCTGCTCAACCACGGCCACGCCGAGGTGCACTGCTTCGGCGGCACCCTGGCGCTCAGCCCGCTCGACCCGGTCACCGGACGGACGGCGGGCTGGGCCGCGGCGCTGGCCGACGCCGGGCTGTCGCCCGAGGGGCGGCTCACCCCGGCCCCCTTCGACCGGGTCCGGGCGCACGCCGAGGCGCTCGCCCTGCTGGCCCGGCCGGACCGGCCGTCCGCCGTGTTCTGCGCGACGGACGACCAGGCGATCGGCCTGCTCCGGGCCGCCGACGACCTCGGCCTGCGGGTGCCGGAGGACCTCGCGGTGGCCGGCTTCGACGACATCGCCGAGGCGGTGATCGCCGGGCCGGCGCTGACCACCGTCACCACCGGGCAGGACGCGATGGCCCGGGCCGCGGTGGACCTCGTCCTCGGCGGGGCCGAGCGCCGCGCCGCCGGGGCCAGGACCTTCCCGGCCGAGCTGGTGGTGCGGCGCTCCTGCGGCTGCCCCGCTCCGAGCCGTCCGAGCTGACGTCAGACGGCCTCGGTGCCGGTCAGTTCAGCTGGAAGGTGGCCTCGACCGGGTAGTGGTCGCTGGGCGCGTTGGTGTCCAGCAGGCCCGGCGCCCAGCCGGCCTGCGGGTCGAAGTCGACCTTGACCCCGGACATCCCGGCCGGCACCGGGCGGCCCGGGGCGTTGAGGTAGCCGATGTAGTCGAGGTCGTCCCGGTAGTCCTTCGGGAAGGTCTCGACGCCCGACATGTACTGGCACCAGGAGGAGACCGCGCAGTCCATGGTGGTGCGGTCCTGGCCGGGGACGGTGGCCGGGGTGCCGAGGACGCCGTTCACCGCGTTCTGGGCGTCGGCGTAGTCGCCGCGGCTCCGGCCGTGGAAGTACTCGACGTTGAGGTCGCCGCCGATCAGCACCGGGGCGCTGCTGCCGACGATCCCGTCGACCCAGGCGCGGATCTCGGCGAGCTGGCCGAGCCGGGTGGACTGGGTGGTGTCGGTGGAGACGTCGGACTCGTCGGCCTGGAGGTGGGTGCCGACCACCCAGGAGGTGGTGCCGTTCTTCTTCACCTGCACCAGCGCCGCGCCCTTGTTGGCGTGGTAGTCCCAGGTGCCGTAGGTGGAGTTGCTGAAGACGTGGGCGTACTGGGCGGCGATCGGGTACTTGGAGAGGATCATCGTGCCGCCGTTGATGACGAACCACGAGTTGGAGCAGTTGCCGCTGATGCCGGTCCAGCCGCCGCCGGAGCAGGTGCCACCGACCACCGGGGTGCGGTAGGGGTAGAGGTCGGCGAGCTTGCTGTTGATGTCGGCGGTCGAGCTGTTGTTGAACTGCTCATCCAGGATGACGACGTCGGCGTTGTGCTGACGGACGATCTGCTCGATCACGGGGGTGCGGCGGGCGGCCTGCTCGTTCTGGGTGCTGTCGACGATGGCGGTGCCGAGGTCGACGTTGAAGGCGAAGACGGAGAGCGTGGTCGGGCTCGCCGTGGTGGCGGAGGCGGTCGGGCCGGTGCCTCCGAGCAGCAGTGCGGCGGCGGCCGCCGAGGTGAGGGCGGTGGCCGTGCGGCGCGAGAGCATGAGCGTTCTCCTGGGGGAGGGATCCGTCAATCGGTGGGGCCCGGCGCCGGGGTGACCGGCTGCCGGGGATTGGCGGGGGAACGCTAGCTACCGCTCGGTACTTCGGGAAGAACGCCAGGCGATCGGTTCCGACCGATCATGTGGCCATGAGATGTCTGTACAGCTCGGGGCGGGTGGCGAAGAAGATGTCTGTACACCCTCGCGCCGGGGCCGGGGGCGCCGTGAGCCTCCGTCAGCCGTCCAGCAGTTCGTCCGCGAGCAGGTCCATCAGCAGGTTGTCGTGCCAGCTGCCGTCCGGGCCGCGCTCGTACTGCCGCATGGTGCCCACCGGGCGGAAGCCGACCTTGGCGTAGCAGCGGATCGCGGCGGCGTTGTCCGCGGCCGGGTCGATCACCAGCCGGTGGTAGTGGTGGTCGTGCACCAGGTGGCGGGCCATGGTGCGCACCGCGTCGGTGCCCAGGCCCAGGCCGTGCACCGAAGGGTCCAGGAAGAGGTCCATCCCGGCGTGCCGGTAGTCGTCGTCGTTGTTGGCGTACCACTGGACGGCACCGACCACCTTGCCGCCGAGGTCGATCGCGAAGGTCTCGGTGTCGGGCGAGTCCAGGTCCCTCGCGACCTCGTCGGCCAGGTCGTCACCACCGCGCCAGCGGGCGAACACCTCGGGCGTGCTGCGGATCGCCACCAGCGCCGGGATGTCGTCCGCGGTGGCCGGACGGAGGGTGACCAGGGTGCCGTGCAGAATCGTCCCCATACGGGGCATGTTGGCACGGAAAGCCTGCTGCGGCGAGCGGTTTCGGCTGACCGTCGGCGTCCCGGGACCCGGTGGCCGGGGGGAGGCGGGTCGGGCGTTTCCCGTCGGGCGCGGGGCCGGGCCGACGGGTCCGGAGGTCCGGGCCGACGGGTCCGGAGGTCGGGCCGGGCGCGCCGGGTGTCAGACGCGTCCCAGCCGGACGGCGGTGACGGCGCTGACGTAGCGGGCGCCGCAGTGGTCGTCGGGGACGACCAGTTGCGGGCCGGTGGCGTCCAGCGGGGCGCCGTCCATGCTGGTGGCGAGCAGGATCCGGCGCCCGCCGAAGTCGGGATCGATCTCGGCCCAGGAGACCACGGCCCGGTGGCCGTCGGCGCCGACCACGTCGAGCAGGAAGCGCAGCCGCTGCTTGCGGCCGGAGAAGTCGATCCGCGGGCGGGCGGCGAGCAGGACGTCCAGCAGAGCCGGGCCCTCGTAGCCGTGGCGCTGCTCGCCCTCGGTCAGGCAGTCGAAGCTGACCTCGACCCGGTGCACGGGGAGGGTGCGCAGCTGGTCGACGGTCAGCTCGGCGGGCTCGTCCAGGTGTCCGTGCAACCGGACGGTGGGTCTGGCAGGGGTCATCGTCCTCCTCCTCCCGGACCGCCTCGCTGCGGCCCGGGAGGAGGGTTACCCGAGGGGGAGCCCGGACATTCGCAGGTGCAAGGCTGAATGCCGACTTTCAGCAGCGGATGCGATGACAGTTCGGCATGACGACTTGCAGGAGCGAGCCGGTGGTGGGGGCGCACCGGAGGAGACGGCTCGGCGCGCCCCACACCGATTGAAGCAACGCGGCAATCGGGGGGACGACTGGTTCCGGGCACCAGTCCGAAGCCCCTTCCCTGGATGATCCGACAAGAAGATTCTCGGCTTCGCCACTGGCATTTACGATGCGAGGACGACACCGGACCTCGCACCTGCGAGTGCCACGCGACGAGCGCCGCGCGGACCCCGGTGCGCACGACGTACCACCCCGACACCGGGCGAGAGCGAGCAAGAGATGATCGTCCGCGACCTGCTGCACCTCGACGAACTGTCCATCCGACTGGCCTGGAGCACCCCCGAGCTGCTCGACCGCCCCGTCACCGGCGTGAGCTCCACCGACCTCCAGGACCCGGCCCGCTACCTCCAGCCCGGCGAACTGGTGCTCACCGGCCTGGTCTGGTGGCAGCCCGCCGACACCTCCGGCGCCCTGCGCTTCGCCACCGCGCTGCGCAGCGCGGGCGTGGCCGCGCTGCTCGCCGGCGAGGGCACCCACGGCAGCATCCCGGACAGCCTCGCCGAGGCCTGCCGCACCCACGGCATCCCACTGCTCGCGGTGCCCGCCGGCGTGAGCTTCCGGGCCGTCACCGACCGGGTGTACCTCCGACTCTGGGGCGACCTGCGGGCCGGGGCGCAGGACACCGCGGCCATTCCGGAGACCGTCCGGCGCGAACTGCTCGATCTCGTCCGTGCGGAGGCCGGGCCCGGCGAGGTGCTCGCGCACGCGGTCGGCCGGCTCGGGCTGCCGGACTGCTCGCTCAGCACGACCGGCGGCCGTGCCGTCGTCCCGGTCGCGCCGAGCGCCCCGCACGTGCCGCCGGTGCCGCCGGCACCGCCCGCCGGACGCGGCGACGCCGGGCGTCGGGACGCCGGGCGCGGCGACGCCGGGCTGGCGGTCGGCCCGCAGGACGGCTCCCCCTTCGACGGCTGGCGCCTGCGGGCCCATCCGAGCACCGCGGCCGCCGAACCGGTGCTGCACGGCCTGGCCGAACTGCTCGCCCCGCTCGCCGTCCGCGCCCGTGCCGCGGCGGCCGCCCGGCGCCGGGCCGCCGGACGGCTGCTGGACGCCCTCGCCGACGACGGGCGGCTCGCCGATCCGCTGGCGGCCTGCGGGCTGGACGACGCCGGACCGCTGGTCGCGGTCAGCGCCCGGATCGACCCCGGCCGGTCCGGCGAGGAGGTGCCGCCCGGCTGGGCCGCGCACGCCCTCGCCGAGGCGCTGCACCCGCTGGCGGCGCCGTACGCGGCGGGCACCGACCGCGCCGGGCTGACCGCCGCGCTGGTGGCCGCGCCCGTCGAACGGGTCGCCGACCGGCTGCACCGGGCACGGCCCGCGCTCCAGGCCCGGCTGAGCGGCCGGCGCACCCTGCGGATCGGCGTCGGCCCGGCCGCCCGGCCCACCCCGGACTCCTTGCGCGCGGCACTCGTCCAGGCCCGGTACGTGCTCGCGGGCGCGCCCGGGCCGGTCGCCACCGCAGCCGAACTGGACTCGCTGGACGGGCTGTTGCGCGGCATCCCGCCGGAGGTGACGGCCGCGTTCCACGCCCGGCTGCTGGCCCCGCTGGCCGCCCACGACGACGAGAACAGCGTCTCGCTGCTGGGGACGCTCGCGGTGTTCCTGGACCACGACGGCTCCTGGGCCCGGACGGCGGAGTCCCTGCACATCCACGTCAACACCGTGCACTACCGGATCCGCCGGATCGAGGAGCTGACCGGTCGCAACCTGGCCCGGCTGCGCGACCGGATCGACCTGCGGGCGGCGCTGCTGTGCGCTCCCCAGCCCGTGGGGCACTGAAGCGCTCGGCGGGCCGGGCCGGCTGCCTGCCGCTCGCCGACCGCTCGGGCCCCGCCCCGTTGCGACGGGCCACGGGAGGTCCGCTCCGGGAACCGGCGAAAAAAATTTCCTCGCGGCGGTGTCGATCCGGCGCCGGCCCGATCGACGCACGGGGTGGAAGGCGGGGAGAGGCCCCGCCCGTACGACCGAGGAGTCACCGTGCCGCGCTTCATGACGCTGATCCGCATCGACGAGAACGCCCGCGCCGGCTGGGAGCCGGACCCGGAGTTCGAGCAGCGGATGGGGGCGCTGTTCGAGGAGATCACCAAGGCCGGGGTGATGCTGGAGACCGCAGGACTGACCCCGACCGCCGAGGGCACCCGGCTGAGCTGGAACGACGGGAAGATCGGCTACACCGACGGGCCGTTCACCGAGACCAAGGAGGTCATCGGCGGCTACGCCATCATGCAGTGCAAGGACAAGGCCGAGGCCCTGGAGTGGACCCGCCGCTTCCTGCGGACCCACCCGGCGAACTGGGCCGTCGAGGCGGAGGTCCGGCAGATCGACGAGATGCCCCAGCCCCCGCAGTAACGGGCGGCGCCGCCGCTGCCACCAATCCGGCACGGCCGTCGCCACCGTTGCTCCTGATGCCTCCCGGGGCGGTTTGCCTCCCCCCGCACCGGCTGCTCTGATGGGTGGCCGTGACGGAGAGGGATGCGGCCGTGGCCGTGGAGACGGTGTTCCGGATCGAGTCCGCGCGGATCATCGCCGCGGTCGCCCGGATCGTCCGGGACGTGGGCATCGCCGAGGAACTGGCGCAGGACGCCCTGGTGGCCGCGCTGGAGCAGTGGCCGCGCGACGGCGTGCCGGACAACCCGGGCGCCTGGCTGACGGCCACCGCCAAGCGGCGGGCGATCGACCTGGTGCGCCGCCGGGAGGTCTACGCCCGCAAACTCGCCGAGGTGGGGCGGGCGGTGGAGGACGTGCCGCCGCCGGAGCCGGTCGAACCGGACGACATCGACGACGACCTGCTGCGGCTGATCTTCACCGCCTGCCACCCGGTGCTGTCCGCGCCCGCCCGGATCGCGCTCACCCTGCGACTGCTCGGCGGGCTGACCACCCCGGAGATCGCCCGGGCGTTCCTGGTGCCCGAGGCGACGGTGGCGCAGCGGATCGTCCGGGCGAAGCGGACGCTCGCCAAGGCGGGCGTGCCGTTCGAGGTGCCGTACGGCGAGGACCGGGCGCAGCGGCTCTCCTCCGTCCTGGAGGTCGTGTACCTGGTCTTCAACGAGGGCTACTCGGCCACCGCCGGGGACGACCTGCTGCGCCCCCAGCTGTGCGAGGAGGCGCTGCGGCTGGCCCGGGTACTGGCCGCGCTGGTGCCCGGCGAGCCGGAGGCGCACGGGCTGGCCGCGCTGCTGGAGTTCCAGGCCTCCCGGACGGCCGCCCGGACCGGGGCTGACGGGCGGCCGGTGCTGCTGGCCGAGCAGAACCGGGACCGCTGGGACGGGCTGCTGGTCCGCCGCGGCTTCGACGCGCTCCGGCGGGCGGGCACCGGGCCCTACTCGGTTCAGGCCGCGATCGCCGCCTGCCACGCCAAGGCCCGGCGATACGAGGACACCGACTGGGCCATGATCGCCGCCCTCTACGGGCGGCTGCTCGCGCTGACGCCCTCGCCGGTGGTGGCGCTGAACCGGGCGGTGGCCGTCTCGATG
Source organism: Kitasatospora sp. NPDC001539 (assembly GCF_040298565.1). Classification (NCBI taxonomy): domain Bacteria; kingdom Bacillati; phylum Actinomycetota; class Actinomycetes; order Kitasatosporales; family Streptomycetaceae; genus Kitasatospora; species Kitasatospora sp. NPDC001539. The sequence continues at coordinate 30,041 of NZ_JBEPAK010000033.1, forward strand.
GCCCAGGGCCCGGCGGCCGCCCTGGAGCTGGTGGACGCGCTGGCGGCGGAACCCGCCCTGCGCGAGTACCACCTGCTGCCGAGCGTGCGGGGTGATCTGCTGCTCCGACTGGGGCGGGCGGCGGAGGCGCGGGCGGAGTTCGCGCGGGCGGCGGAGCTGACCCGCAACGAGCGGGAGCGGGAGCTGCTGCGGGAACGGGCCGCGTCGGCGGGCGGGGCGGCGGCGCCGGCTGAGGGCGGCGCCTCCGGCTGAGGGCGCGCCGGCGGTGGGGCGGCGGTGTCGGCGGGTGAGGGCGCGCCGGCGGTGAGGCTGCGGTGTCGGCGGGTGAGGGCTACTGCGGGGTTTCGTCCCGGCGGAGTCGGGCGCTGACCTCTCCGAGGCCCTCGGCGAGGACGGCCAGCTGCTCGCGGGTGAGCACGTCGATCAGCAGTTCGCGCACCAGGGCGACGTGGCCGGGGGCGGCCCGGCGGATCATCTCCCGCCCCTGGTCGGTGAGTTCGGCGATGACGCCGCGCACGTCGCTGGGGCAGGAGCGGCGGCCGACCAGGCCCATCCGCTCCAGCTGGGTGACCTGGTAGGTCAGACCGCTCTTGGAGGTGACCAGCTTCTCGGCCAGCTCGGTCATCCGGAGCGCGTCACCCGGGGCGGCGGACAGGTGCACCAGGATCTCGTACTGCTGGTGCGAGAGACCGGAGTCCTCCTTCAGCTGGCGCTCCAGCCGGCGGTTGAGCAGGTTGCTCGCGACGACGAAGCCCCGCCAGGCGGCCATCTCGTCCTGGTCGAGCCAGCGGGGTTCGTTCAGTGAGGACATGGGGTGAAGCCTACTCCCGTTGTTCAAATTCGAACGAAGTTGTACCGTCGAGAGCAGAGGTTCAAATTTGAACTACCAGCGCCGACCCACTCGCCCCGAGCCGGCACCGAGGAGGACGCCATGAGCGCCACGGCCACCGAGCGCATGCCCGCCCTGTACCTGTCGCACGGCGCGCCACCGCTCGCCGACGACCCGGTCTGGCCCGGGGAACTGGCCGCCTGGTCGGCCGACCTGCCGCGCCCCACCGCCGTCCTGATGGTCTCCGCCCACTGGGAGGAGGCCCCGCTCGCCGTCGGCGCCGTCACCACCCGACCGCTGGTCTACGACTTCTGGGGCTTCCCCGAGCACTACTACCGGGTGCAGTACGCCGCCCCCGGCGCGCCGATCCTCGCCGAGCGCGTGCGCAAGCTGTTGCGTGCCCCCGGCAGACCGGTCCAGGACGTCCCCGACCGAGGCCTCGACCACGGCGCGTACGTGCCGCTCGTGGAGATGTTCCCCGCGGCGGACATCCCGGTGCTGCAGATCTCCATGCCCACCCTCGACCCCCAGCGCCTGCTGGAGATCGGCCGCCGGCTCGCCCCCTTGCGCGACGAGGGCGTGCTGATCATCGGCAGCGGCTTCTTCACCCACAACCTGCGGGCACTCAGCAGCGACGGCCGGGTCACCTCGGTGATGGCCGAGTTCGACGACTGGGGCCGGCGCGCCCTGGACGCCCAGGACCTGGACGCACTGCTCGACTTCGAGCACAAGGCCCCGGCCGGGCGCCTCGCCCACCCTCGCACCGAGCACTTCGCCCCGCTGTTCGTCACCCTCGGTGCCGGCGAGGCCGACCTCGGCAGCCAGCGCAGCGTGATCGACGGGTTCTGGATGGGGCTGGCCAAGCGGTCGATCCAGCTGGGCTGACCGGCGCCGGTGGGTCACGTCGCGCAGCAGGTGAAGCGCTCGCCGATGTGCTCGGGCTGCTCGATCTCGTCCACCAGGGCGACCGCGTAGTCCGGCACGGAGATCCGGCTGCGGCCCCCGGCGTCGCTGAGCAGCTGCTCCAGGCCCGTCCGGTAGCGGCCGGTCCGCTCCCCCGGGCCGATCTCGGCGGACGGGCTGAGCACCGTCCAGCGGACGTCGGAGACCGTCCGGAAGTAGTCCAGCGCCGCACCGTGGGCGTGCATGATCTGCAGGATCGGCTCCGGCAGGCCCGGCGCGTCCCAGACCCGCACGCCCGGCGCCGTCTCCAGGCTGCCCGCGCCGCCGACCACGACCAGCCGGGGCGCCGCGTCGCCGAGCGCGCGCAGGCCCTCGACCAGGGAGCGCGCAGCGGGCTCGATCAGCGCCGCGTGGCCGGGGCCGTCGCCACCGCCGACGGCACTGACCAGGACGTCTCGGCCGCGCGCGACCCGGGCGACGTCGGCCGGGTCCAGCACGTCGCCGCGCTCCACGGAAGCGGTCCCGCCCCGGTAGCGGGCCGGGTCGCGGACCACCGCGGTGACGTCGTGCCCGCGGGCCGCGGCCTCCGTGACGACGGCACTGCCGATGCTGCCGTTGGCGCCGATGACGGCGATGCTGGCCATGGGATACCTGCCTGCCTGGGAGGGTCGGGAGCCGCCCGGCGGTTCGGGCCGGGGTGCCGGGTGACGGGGAGCGCGCCGGACGACGAGGGATGGGGAACGGATCAATTGTCCGGCGGCCCTCCGGCGGCGGCTCCGGGGGCTGGGCCTATCGTGTGACGGCACGTCGGAAGCACGTTCGAGGAAACGGCAGGAAGAATGACCGTCATGCACGGGGACCCCGTACGGGAGGCCCTGGAGGAGTGTCTGCAGGTGCTCGCCCCGCACGCCCGGGACCGCGACTGGACCGTCCCCGCCGGGCCGCTGGAGTGGAGCTGCCGCGACACGGCCGCCCACATCGCCCACGACCTGCTCGCCTACGCCGGCCAGCTCGCCGCCCGGCCCAGGGACCGGTACCTGCCGTTCGACCTCACCGTCCGCCCGGAGGCCGACCCCCAGCAGGTGCTGGCCGTCCTCACCGCCGCCGGGCAGCTGCTGGGCCACGCCCTCGACGCGTCCACGGACGACCTGCGCGCGTACCACCACGGCCCCTGCGACCCGATCGGGTTCGCGGCGATGGGCGTGGCGGAGCTGGTGCTGCACACCCATGACATCTCGCTCGGCCTCGGCCTGGACTGGCAGCTACCCGGGGCGGCGAGCCGCTTCGTGCTCGCCCGGCTCTTCCCGGACGCCCCGGAGGACCCGGACACCCACCCGGGGGACGTCCTGCTCTGGTGCACCGGGCGCGGGGAGCTGAACGGCCGCCCGCGCAAGACCTCGTGGGTCTGGCGGGCGGCCCGGGGAGAGTGGCCGGACTGAGCGGCCGGACCGAGCGGCCGGGGCCGCTACGCGTCGCCCGTGGTGGCGGCGCGCTCGGCCCTGCTGCGCTCGACGCACAGCTCGTTGCCCTCCGGATCGGCCAGGGTGACCCAGCCCTTGCCGTCCGGGGTGCGGTGGTCCGCCAGGACGGTCGCTCCCAGCGCCACCAGGCGCGCCACCTCCTCGTCCCGGCTGCGGTCCTGCGGCTGGAGGTCGAGGTGCACCCGGTTCTTCACCGCCTTGCCCTCGGGCACCCGGATGAACAGCAGCGAGGCGCCGGCGGACTCCACCACCGCCTCCTCGTCACCCGGGTTGTCGTCCTCGCCCACGGTGCCGTCCAGCACCCGGGCCCAGAATCCGGCCAGGGCGTGCGGGTCGGCGCAGTCGATCGTCACGTGTCGCACCAGAGAAGCCATGCGCCTACTGTGTCCCGCACCGTCCGGGGCCGTCCAGCCGTTTCCGGGTGTGCCGGTGACCGTCGAGCGGATACGGGGGGAAGGCCGGGACGATCTCCGTGAAGGCGTAACCGCTCTTCTCCGCCACCCGGCAGGAGGCGTCGTTGTCCCCCGCGTGCAGCAGGTCGATCCGCAGCAGGCCGTCCTCGGCGAACACCTCGAAGGCCCAGGCGGTGAGGGCCTGCACGGCGCGCGGGGCCACCCCCCGGCCGCGTGCCCGGGCCACCGTCCAGTACCCCACCTCGGCCGTCTCCCCGCCCGGGGTGCCGCGCTTGAGCACGACGTTGCCGACCAGGGCGCCGTCGTCGAGGACGGCGAAGGCGTAGCGGGTGCCGGCCGCCCGGCCCTCGTACTGCCGGCCAAGCCAGCGTGCGGCCTGCTCCGGGCCGGACAGCGAGGTGTGGGTGAAACGGCGCAGGGTCTCGTCCCGGTAGGCCTCGAGGAGGGCGGGGGCGTCGGCGTCCTCGAAGGGGCGCAGCAGCAGGCCGTCTGCCGTCGGGGGCGGCACGGTGAGGGGCGCCGTGCCCGCGCTCCGGGCGCTCCGCCGCGCCGCCGCGCCCGGCACCGGATCCGTCCGTCGGTCAGTCATAGCTGTTCTCCCCCGTGGCCGTGCGTGGTCAGCAGAATGGGTCCTCGTGACCCTCGTGATCCTCGTGATCCTCCCACCGGACGCGCGGCCGCCGACAGGCCGGTTTGACCTTGACACTGGCGGCAGGGTCGGAGGGTTGCCCGCATGAGCGACATGAGCGACATGGGCGACGAGGACATGACGGAGCAGCAGCGGGCCGTGGTGGTCACCGGGGCCGGGACGGGGATCGGGCGGGCGACCGCGCGGGCGTTCGCGGCCGAGGGGGCCCGGGTGCTGGCGGTCGGGCGGCGGCCCGGGCCGCTGGCCGAGACGGCGAGCACCCACCCCGGGCTGATCGAGCCGCTGGTCGCGGACGTCACCGGGCCGGACGCGCCGGAGCGGATCGTCGGGGCCGCCCTGGAGCGGTACGGGCGGCTGGACGTCCTGGTCAACAACGCCGGGATCGTGCAGGGCGGCCAGGGTCTCGGCGGCTACCACCGGGCGGGGATCGAGGAGCTGCTGTCGGTCAACCTGGTCGCCCCGGTCCTGCTCGGGCAGGCCGCGCTCCCGGCGCTGGCCGACAGCCGGGGCGTGGTCGTCAACGTCAGCACCGCCGTCGGGCAGCGCGGCTGGCCGTCCAACGCGGTGTACGCGGCGAGCAAGGCCGCGCTGGAGACGGTCACCCGCAGCTGGGCGGTGGAGCTGGCGCCGCGCGGCGTTCGGGTGGTCGCGGTGGCGCCCGGGGCGATCGAGACCCCGATCGGCGACCACGCGGGGTACGGCCCCGGCCAGCAGGCCGCGGTGCGGTCGTGGCAGATCGCGCACACCCCGCTGGGCCGGATCGGCCGGCCGGAGGAGGTGGCCTGGGCGATCACCCGACTCGCCGCCCCGCAGGCCTCGTTCGTCACCGGCGTAGTGTTGTCGGTCGACGGGGGCGCGCTGGTGGGCTAGGAGGGTGGCCTCAACGGCCGGCGGGCTGACGGCCAGTGGGGCGGTGCGGACGGTGGGGACGGAGTGCGGGCGGGGGGGGGACGGAGTGCGGGTGGCGAGGGCGGTGCGGGATGCGGATCGGTGAGCTGGCGGAGCGGACGGGCAGCACCGCCCGGGCGCTGCGGCACTACGAACAGGCCGGGCTGATCCACTCCGAGCGCGCCGCCAACGGCTACCGGGAGTACGGCGAGTCGGCGGTCGTGCGGGTGCGCAACATCCGCGCGCTGGTCGGCGCCGGGCTGACCCTGGAGGACCTCCGGCCGCTGCTGGGCTGCCTGGACGGCGACGTGCTCTCCCGACCGCCGTCCGAGCGGGTGCTGCGCACCGTCCGGGAGCGGCTCGCGGTGCTGGAGGCCCGGATCGCCGCCCAGACCGAGACCCGGGACCGGCTGGTGGCGGCGCTGGCCGCCGCCGGGAGCCGCGCGCACGGGTGACACCCCCGATCGGGGGTGTGCAGCGGGCGGGCGGGAGAGGACAGTGGGCGCATGCAGATTCCACTCTCCGTGATGGACTTCCTCGACCGGGCCGAGCTGGTCTACGGCGACCGGGTCGGCATCGTCGACGAGCCGGTGCAGCCTGCCGAATCCTGGGGCGAGCTGAGCTACCGACGGATCGCCGAACTCGCCCGCGCCCAGGCGGCCGGGCTGGACCGGCTCGGCGTCGGGCCCGGCGAGCGGGTCGCGATCGTCTCGCACAACTCGGCCCGGCTGCTGACCTCCTTCTTCGGGGTGAGCGGGTACGGCCGGGTGCTGGTGCCGGTGAACTTCCGGCTGAAGGCCGAGGAGGTCGCGTACATCGTCGAGCAGAGCGGCGCCACCGTGCTGCTCGTCGACCCCGAACTCGCCGACGCGCTGGACGGGGTGGTGGCCAAGCACAAGTTCGTGCTCGGTGCGGACAGCGACGCCGTGCTCCACGACTTCGCCAACGAGCCGCGCCGGTACGCGATCTCCGAGAACGACACCGCCACCGTCAACTACACCAGCGGAACCACCGCCCGCCCCAAGGGCGTCCAGCTGACCCACCGCAACATCTGGCTGAACGCGACCCTGATGGGCCTGCACTACGGCGCGAACGACCGGGACGTGTACCTGCACACCCTGCCGATGTTCCACGCCAACGGCTGGGGCCTGCCGTTCTCGCTCACCGGCCTCGGCGCGCGGCACATCGTGCTGCGCAAGGTCGACGGCGCGGAGATCCTGCGCCGGGTCGAGCGGCACGGGGTGACCTTCCTGTCCGGCGCGCCCGCCGTGGTCCAGATGGTGCTGGACGCGGCGGCCGACTGGGACGGCCCGGTGCCCGGCCGGGACCGGGTGCGGATGATCGTGGCCGGCGCGCCGCCGCCGACCTCGGTGGTGCAGCAGGTCGAGGAGCACCTGGGCTGGGAGTTCATGCAGCTCTACGGCCTGACCGAGACCGCCCCGATCGTGACCGTCAACCGCTCGCGCGCCGAGTGGGACGCCCTGCCGGCCGCCGAGCGGGCCGAGAGACTGGTGCAGGCCGGTGCCCCGGCGCTCGGCACCCAGCTGCGGGTCGACCCCTCCGGCGAGGTGCTGGTGCGCTCCAACACCGTGCTGGACGGCTACTGGCAGCAGCCCGAGGCCACCGCCGAGGCGCTGCGCGACGGCTGGTTCCACACCGGCGACGGCGGCACCCTCACCGACGGCCAACTGACCATCTCCGACCGGAAGAAGGACGTCATCATCAGCGGCGGGGAGAACGTCTCCTCGATCGAGGTGGAGGACTGCCTCTACAGCCACCCGGCGGTGGCCGAGGCGGCGGTGATCGGGGTGCCCCACGAGAAGTGGGGCGAGACGGTCAAGGCGCTGGTGGTGCTCCGGGAGGGCCGGGGGGACGTCACCGAGGCGGAGCTGATCGCGCACTGCAAGCAGCGGCTGGCCGGCTACAAGTCGCCCACCTCGGTGGAGTTCCGGGACGCGCTGCCGCGCACCGCCACCGGGAAGCTGCAGAAGTTCCGGCTGCGCGAGCCGTACTGGACGGGGCGCGAGCGGCAGGTCAACTGACCCGTCAGCGGACCAGCCCGGCTTCCCGGGCGGCGACGGCGAGTTCGGTCCGGTTGCGGACACCGAGCTTGTGCATCGCGGACTTGAGGTAGCCGGTCACGGTGTTGCAGGTCAGGCCCAGGCGGGCGGCGATCTCCGGGTTGGTCCGGCCGGTCGCCGCCCAGCGCAGCACCTCGTGCTCGCGCGGGGTCAACGCCCTCGCGGGGGCCGGCCGGGGCCGCTCCCGGCTCCAGGCGGCGGCCCCGGCGAGCGCCCGGGACGCGGCCCTGGCCAGCGCGCCGACGGCGGAGATCCGGACGTCCCCGAATGGCACCACGGCGCGCACCGAGGCGTACACCACGCCGTGCACGGTGGCGCCGTCCAGCAGGGGGACGGTCAGCATCGCGTACAGGTCCTCGGCGGCCACCGCCGCGTCGTAGTGGTGCGAGATGGTCGTCGCCGCGCGGTAGTCGGGCACCCAGGTGGGCGCGCGCTCGACCAGCGCGCGCCCACCGAGACCGAGGCCGGCCGGGACGGCCACGTTGTGCAGCAGGTCCGCCCGGGTGCCCGCCCAGTGGCGCAGCACCATGCCCTCGTCGCCCCTCCCCCGCCCCGGCAGCAGCTCGGGGACGCCGACCAGCCCGACGTCCGCGCCGCACTCCGCCACCACCCGGCGGGCGAGGTCGCCGAGCACCGCGTCCCGCACCAGTTCGGCGGCGCGGGCGGCGAGTTCCGGGTCGTCGGTCCGGGCGGCGGGTCGGGGGGCGCCCGGCAGGAGGGCGCCCGGCAGGAGGGCGACGGCCCGGGGGTCGGCGGGCCGGGTGGCGGCCGCCCGCGCGGCGGGTCCGGAGGCGTGGGCCCGGGCGGCGTCACCGTACGGTCGCGCAGCTCGGGGGGTGTCCGCGCTCGTCATCGCGCGATTGTCACACGGGGCTCGGCCGGTGGCGAGAGTTCTGACGTGCGTGTTTCGTGGAGTGGCGGGCGTCGGCGGCCGGCCCGGCGTAGGGTGCCGCCGAGACTACCCGCGGGTAGCAACTGCCTTGATCGGAAGGGAAGCCGATGACCGACCCGAGCACCCCGACTCGGCCCCCGGCGGACGTCCTGCACGGCCTGCTGGCCGATCTGGCGGCCGAGAGCGACGTCCTGGACGACCTGGTGGCCGCACTGGCGCCCGAGGACTGGGCCCGGCCGACCCCCGCCGAGGGGTGGACGGTCGCGCACCAGATCGCCCACCTGGCCTGGACCGACGACTGGACGGTCCTGGCCGCACGGGATCCGGAGGGTTTCACCACGGCCTTCGGCAGCGCCGTCGAACGGCTGGCCCCCGGCGCCGACCCGGTCGAGGAGGGCGCCCGGGAGGGTGCGGCCGCCGGGCCCGCGCAGTTGCTCGCCCGCTGGCGGGCCGGCCGGGCGGAGGTGCTCGCCGCACTCGGCTCCGCCCCGGCCGACGTCCGGTTGGCCTGGTTCGGCCCGCCGATGAAGCCGGCCTCGATGGCCACCGCCCGGCTGATGGAGACCTGGGCGCACGGCCAGGACGTCGCGGACGCCCTCGGCGCGACCCGCGAGCCCACCGCCCGCCTCCGGCACATCGCCCACCTGGGGCTGCGCACCCTCGGCTTCGCCTTCGCCGCCCACGGACTGCCCGCGCCGGACCGCCCGGTGCGGCTCGAACTCACCGCCCCCGACGGCGGGACGTGGACCTTCGGCCCGGCCGGCGCAGCGGACGTGGTGACCGGCCCGGCCCTGGACTTCTGCCTGCTGGTGACCCAGCGCCGCCACCGCGACGACCTGGCCCTGACCGCCACCGGCCCGGTCGCCACCGCCTGGCTCCCGATCGCCCAGGCCTTCGCCGGAGCTCCCGGCAAGGGGCGGCAGCCGCAGGCCTAAGGGCCCGTCTTCAAACCCCCGTCGTCCGCCCGAAGGGCGGGCGGGGCGGCGTTGGGAGGCGTGCA
>NZ_JBEPAK010000034.1:0-38700 GCF_040298565.1 Kitasatospora sp. NPDC001539
GCAGGACTTTCAGTGGCGGGCGGTATGTTCGGGGTGGGCCTCCACCGGGGGCCCACCCCCGTCCGTACCGACCGAACCACCGGGAAGGCCGCCCGCCGTGACCGTCCGCATCGCCACCTGGAACATCAACTCCGTCACCGCTCGGCTGCCCAAGCTCCTGGAGTGGCTGGAGAGCGCCAAGCCCGACGTGCTCTGCCTCCAGGAGCTGAAGTGCGCGGCCGACGCCTTCCCCTACGACGAGGTCCGCGAGCTCGGCTACGAGACGGCCGCGCACGGCACCGGCCGGTGGAACGGCGTGGCCGTCGTCTCCCGGCTCGGCCTGGAGGACGTCGTGCGCGGGCTGCCCGACCAGCCCGGGTTCCTCGCCGACGGCGCCCTGCTGGCCGACGTCGAGCCGCGCGCCATCGCCGCCACCTGCGGCCCGGTGCGGGTCTGGTCGGTCTACGTGCCGAACGGCCGCGAGGTCGGCCACGCGCACTACCACTACAAGCTGGAGTGGCTGGAGGCGCTGCGCAAGGCGGCCGCCGAGGACGCGGCCGGCCCGCGCCCCTTCGCCGTCCTGGGCGACTTCAACATCGCCCCCACCGACGAGGACGTCTACGACGTCGCCGCCTTCGAGGGCCTCACCCACGTCACCCCCGCCGAGCGCGGCGCGCTGGACGCGCTCGGCGGGATCGGCCTGCACGACGTCGTGCCGCGCCCGCTCAAGTACGACCGCCCGTACACCTACTGGGACTACCGCCAGCTGGCCTTCCCGAAGAACCGGGGCATGCGGATCGACCTCGCCTACGGCAACAAGCCCTTCCTCGACGCCGTCACCGACAGCTACGTCGACCGCGAGGCCCGCAAGGGCAAGGGCACCTCGGACCACGCCCCGGTCGTGGTCGACCTCGACCTCTGAGCACCCGGGCCGAGCACCGCGGCACCAGGGCGCCGGGCAGCGGGCCGTCGCTCGAACGGTCCTGAGCGGTGGCTGGATGTGCAGCGCCTGCCTACCTTCGGTGATGACCGGGTGCGGTCGACCCACCACGTGGACTGGAAAGTCCCGGCCGCGCCCCGAGAATCCCGGAGGTTCCGGCATGCGCCCCACGCGTACGGCCGCCGCCGCCCTGATCGGCGCGACGGTGCTGACCGGTCTGACGGCCCCCCTCGCATCCGCCAGGGACGGCGCGGCCTCGGTCAGCCCGTCCCAGGCCGCACCGGGCCAGACCGTGACCGTCACGGTCTCCTGCGAGAAGTCGGACAAGCCCGACGCCAAGACCGTCACCGCCCACTCCGCGGCCTTCGAGGGCGGCCCGGCGACGCTCACCCTCGGCGCCGACGGCAAGCACAGCGGCTCCGCCCGGCTGGCCTCCCAGCACCAGGGGGAGAGCAAGGTCGACGGCACCTGCCCGGACGGCGGCGCCTTCTCGACCACCGTCACGGTCACCACCGTGGCGGCCACCGGCCCGGACAAAGGCCTCGGTGACTGGGGCAAGGCGGCGGGGGAGTGGGCCGGCTCGCTCGGCCAGTCCGGCGCCGGGAGCCAGCAGGTCGCCCCGCACGGCGCGGTGCAGACCGGGCTCGGCGGCTCGGTCGCGGGAGACCCGGCGGAGCTGGCCGGCGGCCTGGTCCTGGTCGCCGGTGCTGTCGGCGGCTTCTGGCTGCTCCGGAGGCGGGCTGCCTGACGGCCCTCGCCCCCCGCGCGATCCCGCGTCGCGCCGCTGGACCCTGACGGGACCGGCGGCGCGGCGGCGCGACGGGGTGTCAGACGGCCGCCGGCTCGGTCCGCGCCCGCTGCCCCGGCCACTGCGGCGCCGCCGGCCGTTCCCGCCCCTCCTGCCGCTCCTCGTGCGCGAGGACGCCGCTGGCCAGCAGGTACTGGGCCAGCACGTACGTCGCCATGATCCAGAACTGATGCCCCGGCAGCTCGCGCCACTTCGCCAACCGGGTGGCGATCAGGGTGTCCGAGAGCAGGAACAGCGCCCCGCCCAGCCCGGTGCGCCAGCCCAGTCCGGCCGAGCTGACGGCCGTCGAGGTGAGCAGCAGGCTGTAGCCGGCGACCGGCACCTTCAGGTCCCCGAGATCCGGCCAGAGGCAGCCGATCATGCTCGCCCAGGCCGCCGCGTAGGCGGCCGCGACCAGCAGGGTCCGACGGCGGTCGGTGAGCGCCCCGCGCTGGACGAACATCGTCACGTAGCAGACGTGCGCGGCCGCGAAGGAGCCCATGCCGGCCAGGAACGCGGGGTCGTTCCCCAGCTGCAGCAGGACGTCCCCGCCCGCGCTCGCCAGCAGGGCGGGCGCCAGCAGCTTCGGCGCCTGCCGCCCCGCCGCCGAGGCCGCCGTCACGCTGTGCGCGGCCAGCAGCGGCATCAAGGCCGGTTTGGTGGCGTTGCGCACCACCGACGCGCCCGACAGGATCGAACCCAGGTGCACCGCCGAGGCGGCCGCGAAGCCTCCGAGCAGACCGGTCGCCGAACGCAGGCGCCCGCCGAGGCCGGCGGCGCGGGTCGTCGTGCGGATACTCATGGGGGCCTCCGGGGGTGGGCGGTGGTCACTGACCCTAAGGGACCCGGCGGGCGCCGGGAAAGACGAGGTTACCGGTGCGTAACCCGGACCGGCCGCGGCGGATGACGGGCCGACCGGGTAGCGGACCGCACCCGGCCGCTTCGACGGCTCCTGTGGAGAGTTCCCCAGGAGGGCGGTTGCCGCCACCGGGTGAGCGGTCACCGTCTAGGCTTGACCCCGACATGGAGCAGCAGGAGTACGCGGTCGGCGCCACCCGGGTGGCCGCCGGCGGGCCGGACGGACGCAGGGGCGCGGCAGGCCGGGGGACCGCCGACGCCGCCCTCGCCGTACACCGGGCCGGCTTCCTGCCCGCAGCCGCCCCCACCGGTGCTGACGCGGCACCTGGGGCCGCCGCCGAAAGCCGTGCTGACGGCCCGCAAGCCGCCGGGCCGGACCTCTCGCCCGACCCGGGCCTGCTGCGGCTCGCCCATTGGTTCGCCGCCGCCGGCCCCGGCACCGCGGACGACCTCTGCACCGCCTCCTTCGGCCTCTATCCGGCCCGCCACCTCGGCGCACCCGCCGAGCCCGCCGACCCCGGCGTCAGCTGGTGGCACGGCCCCACCGCCCACGGCGCCACCGTCGCGCGCGCCCGCCGGGCCCGTGCGGCGGGCGCGCTGCGCCGCGCCCGGCGCGACGAGGCCGCGCTGCCCGTCGTCCGGTCAGGTGCCAAGCCGGGCACGCCCGGCAGGCACCGCAAGCCGGAGCGGGTCCGGCTGCTTCCGGGCACAGCCGCCGAGGCGCAGGATCGTTCCACCGCAGGGCTCCCGGACGGTGCGCTTGCCGGCGGTGCACTTGCCGGCGGTGCCGCGGTCGGTGGTGCCGCGGCCGGTGCCGGACTCCCCGCCGCGGAGACGACCGCCGGCGAGCTCCCCGCCGTCGAACTCCCCGACGCCGAACGCCGCATCGCCGCCCGACTGCTGCTCGCCCACCCGCTGGTCACCGCCTCCGGCCCGCACGCCGACGGCTTCCCGCTGATCCTCCGTCACCGCGACTGGCTGACCGAGCGCTTCGACACCCTGCTCGGCTACCGCCTGGTCGTCGGGCCCCGGCACGCGCGGCTCTACAAGGCGGGCCTCGGCCCCGGCGCCGCCCGCCGACTCGAACACCCCGCCACCGGCGCCCCGTTCACCCCCGCCGGCTACGCCCAGCTCTCGCTCGCCCTCGCGCTGCTGGTCGACGCCCCCGAGCGACTCCGGTACGGGCGGCTGCTCGACGCCATGCGCACCGCCGCACCCGGGCTCACCGCCGAACCGGCCGACCTCGCGATGGCGCTCGCCGCGCTCGCCGCCTGGCAGGTGCTCGGCGATCTGCCCGCCGACCCGGCCGACACCGACGTCGTGCTCACCGTCGACCGCGAACTCGCCCGCGCCGTCCCGGCCGGCCCGCCCGCCCTCGCCGCCGACGCCACCGACCTGGTGCGCCGCGCCGCCGAGGCCGAACCCGCCACCGCCGTCCGCCGCCTCCTCGCCGAGACGCCCGCCGTCCTCGCCGCCGACCTCCCCGAGGACCAGCGCACCTGGCTGCTCGAACACCGGCTCAGCGGCCCGGCCGCGCTCGCCGAGTTCCTCGGCCTCGAAGCCGAACTGCGCGCCGAGGGCGTCGCCCTGCTCGATCCGGCCGCCGAACTCACCGACCTCGCCCTCCCCGGCGCCGACACCCTCGCCCAGGCCACCCTGCTGCTGGTCGAGCGCCTGGTCGAGGAGGTGCGCCCGCTGCCCGGCGAGGCCACCGACGGCGACGTCCCGATCCCGGACGCCCTGATAGACGGCGTCCTCGGCGACATCACCGACGAGTACGGCCTCCCCACCCACTACCTCGCCGACCGCACCGCCCTCCGCCGCGACGCCCTCGACCTCCTCCACCGCCTGGGCCTCATCACCCCCACCCCGCGCACCACCTGGCTCCTGCGCCCCCCGGCCGCCCGCTACGCCCCGGCGCCCGACCTCCACCCCGTCCCCGGCACCGGCCGCCACTGCCGCCCCGCTCCGGCACCCGCACGCGAGGAGCAGCGGGCGTAGGCACGTAGTTCCGAAGTCGGTCAGCGGTCGTAGGCGATCAGTGAGCGGGTCACGGGCTGACCGGTAGTTCGGTTGTGCCAGATCGCACAGGTCATCGCCAGAATGTGCTGGCCGACTCGGACGCCGACGCCCTCGATGGTGCGGCCGCCGTGCTGTTCGAGGCCGAGCTGTCCTTCGAAGGTGTCGTTGACGGACTCGATCAGCCGGCGGAGGGTCTTCAGCAGCCCCTCGCCGGGGCGCGGGACCCGGTTGCGGTAGGACGGCCGGAGCAGTTGGACGCCGTGCTGGTCGAGGAGGCGGTCGAGTTCGGCGGAGACGTAGCCCTGGTCGGCGAGGATCAGCAGGCCGGGCCGCGATCCACACCGGATCGGCCCACAGATCGGTGGCCCTGGCCAGGTTGCGGATGGCCTGCTGGATCAGCGGCCGGGCGGCCCGAAGACGCTTGTGGTAGGCCGGGCGTTGAGGCAGACCCGGGAACATGCCGAGCAAACGAGCCCGGGCGAAGCGGATCCATCGGGCCTCGGAGTGGTAGCCGGGCAGGGCCCGGGCCACGGCCAGGCAGACCAGTTCGGAGTCCGCCAGCCACGGCGGCCGACCCCGTCGGCGCGTTCGGGGCAGGTGATCATCGATCTGCACACAGGGTGCGGTCAGAAGGGTGTCCAGCTCTTCGGTCGTCACAACCCGATGCCGGACATCCTTCCTGCGCGTCCGGAGCAGAACCGGCAAACCCACCCGACTTCGGAACTACTCGTCCAGGGCGTTTCCGGGGCGGGGTTGGCCGGAACCCGGGTTGTCAGGAGGGCCTGTGGGCGTACGCGGCCCGCTCCTTCCGGCTGGTAGTGAGGACTGAAGCCGGGAGGGGAAGCACTCGCGGCCCGCCTGCGGCTGACGGTCGAACACGGCTGGGAGGACCTGGGCGCCGTCGATGTCGTGGTGTTCCGCGTCCGGCGCAGGGATTCCGCCCTCAGTCGGCTGGAGGGCAGCCGCGACCCGAGCACGTTCGTCCGGGTGGGGCGGTCGGAAGAGGATGCCGAAGCGGCGCTGGACGTCCTGCTCGACGCGCTCGGGATCGGCCGGGAGGCGCTGACGTTCCTCGGCGACGTGGAGACCGGGTTCGAGTGCGTCGACGGCTCCTCGTGAGGGGCGCCCGCTGACCCGGCCGGGTGCTCGGCTGCCCGCAGGGGAAGTCGGCCGGGCCGACTTCCCGTGCTGTGCGGGCTCGCCGCCCGGCGGCCGGCGGGCTCTTCCGGCGGGGGAGACGCGGAAGCACCGCGTCCGGGGTGGACGGCGGTGCCGGGCGGGGTCGGCCCTACTTGCTGGCCGTGGTGGTGGCGACGGGGCTGTGGCGGACGGTTTCGACGGTGGCGCCGACACCGAGGGTTCCGAGGGCGATGGAGGCGAGGACGGCGGTGCAGGCGAGCAGGCGGCGGTGACGCTGGGGGAGCGGAAAGCGCGGTTCCTGGTAGGGCGCCTGAGGGCTGGCGTTCATGACAGGGAGCGTTCCAGGGCGGTGTTAACGGTCGGTACGCGCGGGTGAAGTCCGGGCGGGGGTTGAGCGTCGGTTGGCCGGCCGCGTACGCCCTACCCGGCGCGCCGGGCGTCGCCGCTGGTCAGCGGGGTCGTCCGCGGTCGACGGGGGCCGGGCGGCGGGGTCGTCAGGCCGCGTGCTCGGCGCTCGGCTCGTGCGCGGTCGCGAGGTAGTGCGAGAGCGCCCGCCGGCTGCGGGTGAGGTCGGCGATCCGGGCGTCCAGGTCGGCGAGTTCCTCGCGCAGGGTGGCGAGGAGCTGGGGGCAGGCCTCGAGCACGGGCATCGGACCGGTCGCGCAGGGCAGGAGTTCGGCGATGACCCGGGTGGTCAGGCCGGCCGCGAGGAGGCTGCGGATCTGCCACACCCGCACGGTGTCCTCCTCGCCGTACTCGCGGTACCCGGCGCTGGTGCGGGCGGGCCGGAGCAGGCCCTGCTCCTCGTAGTAGCGGAGCAGACGGGTGGACACCCCGGTCAGGCGGGCGAGTTCTCCGATGCGCATGATCGGGGAACGCGAGCGGTGGCCGGGGTTGTTCCCGCCCGTCTCAGGACGTGACGAACTCCAGCAGGACCTCCCGCAGTTGGGGCAGGGCCTCGACCACCGGCAGGTGCCCGCACGGCAGTTCGACGTAGCGGGCGCCGGAGATGCCCCCGGCGAGCAGCCGGTGCTGGGACGGCTGGACGAGCATGTCCTCGGCGGTGCCGACGACCGTCGTCGGGACGGTGATCGCGGACAGCTCGGCCCGTACGTCGGCCCGGGCGGCCAGGCCGAACTGCTGCCGGAAGCCGTCCGGCTGCGGGGACTCGAGCGCCTTCGCCAGCTCCGCGAGCTGCTCGGCGGGCAGGGCGTCCACCCAGCTGTGGCCGAAGACGACGCTGAGCACCAGCCGGGCGAGGTCGCCCGGCCGGTCGTCGAGCGCGACCATGAGCTCCGCGAGCGTGCTCAACCGGGCCGAGCCGCCGGCCACGCCCGCGAGCAGCAGCAGCGACCGGACCCGTTCGGGGTGGCGGGTGGCGATCCGCACGGCGACGGCGGCCCCCAGCGAGTAGCCGGCGAGGTCGAAGGTGGACAGCCCCTCCTCGTCGGCGGCGGCGACCAGCCGCTCGGCCAACTCGTCGAGGGTCGGCTCGCCGGGCTCGTACGGGCTGTCGCCGGAGCCCGGGTAGTCGGGGGCGACGACGGTGCGGTGCGCGGCGAGGTCGGGCAGCAGCGGGCCCCAGTTGTCCCGGGCGCTGCCGCCGGCGCCGTGGGCGAGCAGCAGGCCGGGGCCCGACCCCTGGACGATGCGGGCGAGCGGGGCGAAGGGGGCGGGGATGGACGACATGGCGGTCTCCTCCGTGGGCGGGTTCGTTCCGACACCGCAGGACGCTAGGAGTTCACACCGGTGAGAAGGTCAAGCGGAGGAGCGAGGCGGAGGAGCAGGAGCAGGAGGGGGAGGAGTTGTCGGAGGAGCAGGGTCGGCGGAGCACGGTCGGAGGTGTGCGGCGCCGACCGGATCGGACGGACGGGACGGTCCGACCGGCGGCCCTGGTCACGCGGAGCGCCGGAGCGACTACGCTGGGCTGCGAGGAGTGCTCTCGGTACGAAGGGCCGGTGCGCTCCGCCGCCGGGGCGCTCACCCGTGCCCGCGTCGGCCACGCCGGTGTGCGCCCCGGGCCGGACGGCCGCCGAGGAGGTGATCAGGGCCGTGCCCGGAATCGTCAAACCGCTGCCCGCCGAGTGGTTCGTCGCCCACGACACCAATGCCGAGATGCGCTGGGACGCCCTGCGCGACGCCGACGGCACGGCCTCGATCGGCCGTCACGTCCCGACGGAACGGTTCTTCGTCCGCAACCACACCGGCACCCCGCTGATCGACCCCGACGGCTGGCGGCTGAAGCTCTTCGGCAGCGGCCTGAGGGGCGCCCCGTCGGCCGGGCAGGCGGTCGAGTTCGGCCTGGCGGACCTGCGGGCGCTGCCGTCCACCCGGATCGACGCGCTGATCGAGTGCGCCGGCAACGGGCGCCGCTACTACCGGGACCAGCAGCACCAGGACGTGCCCGGCACGCCGTGGGCGCTCGGCGGGGTCGGCTCGGCGAGCTGGCGAGGGGTCCGGCTCGCCGAGGTGCTGCGGGCCGCCGGGCTGACCGAGGACGCGGTGGACGTGATGGCGGTCGGGCTGGACCCGCACTACGTCGTCGGCGGCGTCGACCACGGCCCGGTGCGCCGCCCGCTGCCGGTGGCCAAGGCCGTGGACGACGTGCTGCTCGCCTACGAGATGAACGGCGAGCCGCTGACTCCCGACCACGGTGCGCCGGCCCGGCTGGTGGTGCCCGGCTGGGTGGGCGTCGCCTCGATCAAGTGGGTCGGCAGCATCGAGGTGGCCGACCACCCGCTCCGCTCGCCCTGGAACACCGACTTCTACCGGATGTTCGGCCCGGACCACCCGCCCGGCGGCGGCGCACCGCTCGGCCCCCAGGTGGTCAAGTCGGCCTTCGAGCTGGCCGTGGGTGCGGAGCTGGCGGCCGGTCGCGAGCACCGGTTGCACGGGCGGTCCTGGTCCGGCGGCGCCCCGGTGGCCCTGGTCGAGGTGAGCACCGACGGCGGGCTGAGCTGGCGGCCCGCCGAGCCGGCCGACGAGCCGCTCGCCGGCAACTGGACGCGTTGGAGCGCCGCCTGGCGCCCCGAGCGGCCCGGCCGGTACGAGCTGCGCGCGCGTGCGACGGACCGGCTCGGCGCCACCCAGCCGGAGCGGGCACCGTTCAACCGGGAGGGCTACCTGTTCGGCGCGGTGGTGGCGCACCCGGTGACGGTGGTCTGAACGGACCCGGGTTCAGCCGGTGGACTGGACCTCGTACGGGGCCGGGTAGTGGGTCTCGTACGGGGTCAGCACCAGCCGCACCACGTCCTCCAGGCGCCGCCGGGCGTCCCCGAGGGTGGTGCGGCCGGTCACCCAGGCCGTCAGCTCGCCCTGCCAGGCGTGCGCGACGATGTGCCGCACCAGCTCGCTGGCGGCCGCCGGCACCTCGGACGTCACCGCCTGGAGGGCGGTGCTGTCCGCCCGGGCCATGCCCTGGAGGGCCTCGCTGGCGAAGGGGTCGGTGGAGGCGGCGACGGCCACCCGCAGCCGGGCCAGTTCGGGCTGCCGTTGATAGGCCCGCATCCCGCCCCGGACGAACCGGACCGCACGGTCCGTGGCCCCCAGCCCGGCGCGCGGCCCGCGCAGCTCGGCCACCAGGTCGGCCAGCAGCAGGCGGTGCCATTCGGCGATCGCGGCCGCCAGCAGATGGTCCTTGGAGGAGAAGTAGCGGTACGCCGTCCCGAGCGCGACTCCGGACCGCTCGCAAACCTGCTTCATCTGCAGCCGCTCGACACCGATCTCGTTCACCAGGGCGAGCGCGGCCGCGATCAGGCTGTCGCGGCGTTCGAGCTGACGCGGAGACATCGCCTCCACCGGTCGTGGTGACAGGTCAACCTTGGTCACCCGCACCATGATACGGGCCGGGGCCGCTCAGGAGTATGACGCCGTCCGGCCCCCTGCCGTTCGCCGGGCGGTCACTGCGGTGCCCGGGGCGGGTGCATCCTAGGCCAGCCCGCGGATCAGCGCCTCCTGGACGGCCGAGGCCACCAGCCGGCCGTCCCGGTCGTAGAACTCGCCGAGCGACAGGCCCCGGCCGTCCGAGCAGGACGGGCTGCGCTGGGCGAAGAGCAGCCACTCGTCGGCCCGGAACGGACGGTGGAACCACATCGCGTGGTCGAGCGAGGCCATCAGCAGCCGGGGCGGCTCGGTGCGCTGGAAGAAGTTCGGCTGTTCGTGCAGCCCCGCGGTGGAGGCCAGGGTGAGGTCGGACAGGTAGGTGAGCGCGCAGGTGTGCAGCAGCGGGTCGTCGACCGCGAAGGGGGTGGCGATGCGCAGCCAGACGAACTGCTGCGGCATCCCCGGGACGGCCGGGGGCACGCCCGGGGCGTCCTCCGGGACGAAGCGCAGCTCGAGGTCGCGGAAGCCGTCGGAGGCCTTGATCGCGGCGCGCAGCCCCTCGTCCCAGTGCGAGAAGGCGTCGGGCAGCACCTCGGGGCCGGGCACCGGCGGCATCTTGCGGTGGCGGCCGCCGGTCGGCTCGGGACGCTTGAAGGAGGCGGTGAGGCTGAAGATCTCGTTCCGGTCCTGCACCGCCCGGACCCGCCGGGTGGCGTAGGTGACGCCCTCGCGGAGCCGTTCGACCTCGTAGCCGATCGGTCGGGTCGGGTTGCCGGGCAGCAGGAAGTAGCCGTGCAGCGAGTGCACCGTGCGCCCCTCGCAGGTGCGCCCGGCCGCGGCGAGGGCCTGGGCCGCGACGTGGCCGCCGAACGCGCGCATCGGGGCGCCGGCGTGGCAGTAGCCCCGGAACGTGTTCTCGTCCAGCTGCTCGATCTCCAGCAGGTCGGCGAACGGGGAGGCCGGGCGGGGCCGTCGCGCGGCCGGGATCTGCTGTTCGGTCAGGTCGGTCACCGGGCCATAGTGGCAGAAGCCAACCGGGTGGTGGTGTGGCGTGGATAACACCGGGCCGGGGTGGAACGCGTTCCAGTTGACGTTGCGGTCGACGCGACACGGGCCCCTCGGTGCACGGGGCCGGCCGGACGTGAGCGGCGGTCAGCCGACGGACTTCGAAACCTGCTCGCCGGGATCCGTCACCGCTTCCGGCGTCGTCGTCCCCGGTTCGGCCCGGGCATTCGTCCCGGTCCCCGTCCCGGTCCCCGCCCCGGTCTCCGCGGCGACCAGGGGCTCGATGCCGCGCGGGGCCGCCGCGACCGCGCGCCACCAGAGCCGGAGCGCGGGAGGGCGGGCCGGCTCGAAGGGCTTGCCGGGGCGGGGCACCGCGAGGTGGGCGCCGAGGCTGTGGGCGGCGGTGACGACGCGCTCGGCCGGTTCCTCCCAGGGGTGGGTCGCCAGGTTGAAGGTGCACCAGTGGATCGGCAGCATCAGCTCGCCGCCCAGGTCCAGGTGCGCCCGCACGCCCTCCTCGGGGGTCATGTGCACCTCGGGCCAGAAGTCGCTGTACGCGCCGACCTGCACCATGGTCGCGTCGAACGGTCCGAGCCGGCGCCCGATCTCCGCGAACCCCGGGAAGTAGCCGGTGTCCCCGCTGTGGAAGATCCGGTGCCCGCCGCCCGCGACCACCCAGGACGCCCACAGGAACAGCGCGCTGGTGCGCGGTCCACGGCTGCAGTAGTGCCGGGCGGGTGTGGCGGTCAGGGTCAGCCCGGCGACCTCGGCCGACTCCCACCAGTCCAGCTCGACGATCCGTCCGGCCGGGACCCCCCAGTGCTCCAGGTGGGCCCCGACCCCCAGGGGCACCGCGAAGACCGCCCCGCTGCCGATCAGTGCCCGCACGGTGGCCATGTCGAGGTGGTCGTAGTGGTCGTGCGAGATCACGACCGCGTCCACCGGTCCGAGTTCGGACAGCGGCAGCGGGACCGGGTGCAGCCGCTTGGGCCCGGTCCAGCCGAACGGCGAGCAGCGCTCGCCCCAGACCGGGTCGATCAGGACGCGCCGTCCGCCGATCTCGACGAGCACGGTGGCGTGCCCCAGCCAGGTGAGGCGCAGCCCGGACTCCGGGGGCTCGGCCAGGTCGGCCGGGAGCAGCCGGTGCACCGGGACGGCGGCGGACGGCGCCCGGCGGAGCTTGTCGCCGGCCAGCTGGGCGAGGGTGATCTCCAGCGGGCTCCGCTCGTACACCAGGCGGCGGGTGGGCACCGGGTTGCGGAAGGCGCCGTCGACGAACTGGGGCGAGCGCCGGATCCGGGCCAGCCGCTCGCCCCGGGGCTCGGCTCCGAAGGCGTCGGTCCGGACCCGGTGCCAGGCCGCGCGGTAGAGTCCGGCCAGCCCCGGGACGGCGCGCTCGGCGGCCGGTCCGGCGAGGGGCGGGGCGGACTGCGAGGTCAGACCGGCGAGACGGGAGAACCACGGGGCGGGGCGGGGCACGGCTCCTCCAGGGACGGTCACGACTACCGGGCAGTGCCGGGGCGTGTACCCACAGGGGCGAGTGAGGCGACTGTGGTACGACAACCATCTCGTCGGAGACTACTCGCCGTGGGCCGTCCGGACCCGGTGGAGAGTCCGGTGCGGTCCATCCGGCGTACCGCACGCAGGCGCGGGACGGGCCCAGGGGCGGCGCGGCCGCGGGCGGGCGCGGAAGCGGAGGTGGCGGCGGGCGCGGCCGCGGCCCGGGGCCGGCGGCCGCCCTCCGGTCCGGCTACGCGTAGAAGCGGGTGATCGCCTCCGCCACGCAGTGCGGCTTGGTGCTGCGCTCGCTCGTGATGGTGAACCGGACCACCGCCTGGACGCCGCCCGGCACCTCGGTGGCCGAGACCAGCTCGGCCGTCGCCCGGATGGCGGTGTTCACCGGCACCGGAGCCGGGAACCGCACCTTGTCCGAGCCGTAGTTCAGCGCCATCCGCACGCCCTCGACGCTGTAGCACTCCTTGGCCAGCACCGGGATCATCGACTGGGTCAGGTAGCCGTGCGCGATGGTCGAACCGAACTGGCTCTCCTTCGCCCGCTCCGGGTCCACGTGGATCCACTGGTGGTCCCCGGTCGCCTCGGCGAACAGGTCGATCTGCCGCTGGTCGATGGTGTGCCACTCGCTGGTGCCCAGTTCGGTGCCGACGGCGGCGGTCAGCTCGGCGAGGGAGGCGAAGGTCGTCACGGTGCGCTCCTGGAGGGGGACGGGCCCGGCTACGGGCCAGGACGCCGGAAGCGTATGCCTACCCGCCGGTACCTGTCAGGAGTGTGAGGCGGGAAGCGCGGTTCAGGGCCGCACCGCCCGGCGACCGGGCCGGTCCGGCCCGAACGGCGCGGGGCCCGGGGAGCCCTGCCCGGTCGGGAACAGCCGCCGCCCGCTGACCAGCTCCGGCACCAGCGCGACGAACAGCGGCTCCGGATCCCCGACCCACGCCCGCAGCCCGGACCGCAGCACCCGCCGGACCTGCTCCGGGTCCGTCACCGCGTCGGCCCGCCCGTGCACCAGCACGCTCCACCCGGTGCGGGTGACCGGGTCCAGCAGGTCGGCCTGGAAGGCGACCACCGTGCCGTCGAGCCCGCGCGCGGTGGCACTTCCCCGGCGCACGGCGAGCACCAGCCGCCCGTCCAGGACCTCGAAGGAGACCGGCAGGACGGCCGGCAGCGCGTGCTCGGTGTACACCACCCGCCCGACGGGCACGGTGCTGAGCAGCCGCAGGCACTCGGCCTCGCCCAGGGTCTCCACACGGTCCTCGCGCTCCATGCGTCCGATCGTCCTCCGGTCGGCCCGCGCGTCGATAGGGCCCATGGTCCCGCGGCGGACGGGCCGGGAGCCCCGTCGGCGGCCGCCCGGGGCGGTAGCCTGCCCGGCGGGTGGAGGAACGGTGGAGGAGGGGGCGGAGGGATGGCCGGCGGAGTCGATCTGGTGGTGATCGGGGCGGACGGCGGCCCGGACCGCGCGTACGGCGGTTCGGCACGCGCCCCGGAGGGCGCCCGGCTGCTCGCCGAGGTGCTGCCCGGGATGTGCTTCGACACCGGCGCGGCCGGCTGCCGGGTCACCGGGACGGCGCCGGACGCGGACGCCAACGCCATGCTCACCGCCGTCCGGGAGGCGGCCCGCACGCGCGGCCGCTGGCTGGTGGTCTGCCTGGTGGGCCAGTTGACGGCCGATCCGCGCGGGCGCCGGCTCGCCCTGGTGACCGGGGGCAGCACCCCCGCCAACGCCTACCGGCGCGGCCTGGCGTGGGACTGGGTGGTCAGCGCGATGGTGCACGGCGACCACGAGGAGGCGCTGCTGCTGGTCGACGCGGTGGCCGACCGGGACACCTGGGCGGCGCTGGAACGCGGCGGCGAGGACAGCGCGGGCGAACTGCTCAGCTACTCCCGGGTCCCGCTGTGGGGCCGGATCGGCCGCTACACCCCGGGCAGACGCGGCCGGGACGCGGTGCTGCCGGGCGGCGAGGGATCGTTCAGCCGGGCGCTCACCACCGTGCTGGGCCACGGCGTGCCGGGCGCCCCCGCGGCCGTCGCCCCGTCGGACCTCCAGCCCGCCGTCGCGGCATTGCTGGACGGCGGCGGGCCGGCCGGTAGTTCGGGTGCGCCGGGCGCGCGCCTGCTCGTTCCGCCGCAGGCCGGGCGACTGTTGATGCGCAATCGGGCCGCGGTTCGCGGCGCATTGGCCGGATTGTCGCTTTCCGAAGAACTGTTGGCCGTTCTGTGGCGGGAAAGTGCCCCGACGGAACCGCCTTCCGCGTAAGGTCAGGAGGCCTGAGGTGTTGCCGTGATGGGGTGGGTTGGCGAAGAATCGATCCCCAGCGGAAACACCCGCGGGACGGCGGAATTCTCCTGGCGGCCGTGGATCACGGATCGGCTCGGTCGCGACGAGGTGGGGCGATGCGGCAGCGCGGAAATGTGGTGCGCCCTGGGGCGGTTGGCGTTGCCGGGGCGGTTCTGGTGTTGATCCTCGGCGCTTGTGCGAGCGGTGGTGCCGGTGGTTCCGTCGATCGTCTCGGGTCGCCCGCGCCCCCTGTTGCGGGAGTGAACCCGTTAACTCCTTCGGGTGGTTCGGCAAACGCCTCGATCGCGCCGACGGACGGCCCGGAAGGGGCCATGGCGCGATTGGCCGTGAAGGCGTATCAGGACTGGTGGCAGGCGCAGGCCCAGGCTTTCGGGGACAAGGATTCGGACGGTTCGACGCTCGAGCAGTACTCCTCCGGGCGCGCACTGTCGGACACCCTGGTCGGCCTGCGTCAACTCCACGACGCCAAAGCGGTGATGACCGGGACGCCGCGCAATTCGGCGGTGGTCAGGTCGATCGACCTGAAAGCGGACCCGCAGACCGCGGTGATCGAGGACTGCGTGGACCTGTCGGCCTGGCACCGCGTCGACGCCGTCACCGGGGCGGCGAAGGACCCCGGGCAGCGCTTGAACCGGTACGTCGCGACCGCGTCCCTGCGCAGGTTCCAAGCACACTGGCTGATCTACGAGTTCACTCGGGAGGTGGACCGGACATGCTGAACGCGCGGAAACCGGCCCGGCGGTTCGCGGTCGTCGCGTCCCTGTCCGCCGGGCTGCTGCTGACCTCGGCGGTGGCGGCGGCGGACGAGCCCCCGAGCGGCGGGGCGGAGCAGTGCTTCCCGAGCGTGATCTGCGCTCACGCAGGTTCCGACGGGACGACGCCCGCTCCCGGGGCGTCGAACCCCGGCGGGGGCGGCGGCGGACTGGACCCCGGCCCGCAGGTCTGCAGCTACCACGGGGTGGAATGGGCCTGCCACGACCCGCAGTGGGGCTGGTTCGACAGCGGCCAGGGGTGCTACTTCCGCCCGCTGGACAACCCGCTCCCCGAGAGCGACCCGGCCTGGGAGGGGCACACCGCCAAGGACGGCTCGCTCAACTCGAAGGTCTGCCCGCAGACGAACGGCGGCCAGGACGGCGCCCAGATCGTCTTCGTGCCCAACGGCCCGAACGGGCAGCGGCCGAAGACCCTGGCGGAGCTCAAGCAGGAGGCCTTCGACATGGTCCGCCTCCCGCAGCCGGTGGGCCGGATCGCGCCCGCCGGGACGGCGGTGGTCAACGCGCCGGTGTGGCTCTGGGCCGAGAACGTGGCGCCGCCCAAGCAGGGGTACGCCGTGGCCGGCGGCGTCTCGGTCACCGTCACGGTCCGGCTCACCGGCACCACCTGGGACTTCGGCGACGGCCAGACCAAGGAGTGCGCGACCGCCGGGACGCCGTACGACGCCAAGTACGGCGCCGCCAAGTCCCCGGACTGCGGCTACGAGTTCAGGACCGGCTCGGGCGCCAAGCAGAACGGCGCCTTCAGCGCCACCGTGACGACGCACTGGGAGGCCGACGTGGCCGTCACCGGCCCCAAGCCGGAGAAGTACACGCTCCCCCCGCTCAGGCAGGACAGCGACCCGTTCGCGGTCCGGGTCGGCGAGGTACAGGTGCTCAACTGAGGCCGGCCGAGGCGGGCTGGGTCCGGCTGAGCCCGGCGCCACGGCCGTTCGACCACTGACCAGTCAGAAGTGAACGAGGAAGGGCGGAACCCGGTGGAGAACCGTACGTTCGCGACGCCGGGATCCGGCACCCCCGCCGGCACCGCGGTGTCCGTGGCAGCTCCGGAGCAGCGGGAACCGGGCCGCGGCGGCGGCCGGGCCGCGGCGCACGCGCCCGGGCGGACCATGCGGGCCCGGCGGCGGCGCCCGGCGGTGCTCGCGATGGCGGTCGCGCTGATCGCGGCCGGCGGGCTGGGCGGGGCCGTCCTCTACAACAGCACCGGGCAGCGGGTCGCGGTGCTGGCGCTGGCCCGGGACGTTCCGTGGGGGCAGGTGATCACCGAGGACGACCTGGTGGTGGCCCGGATCGCGGGCGACCCGGCGCTGCGGCCGGTGTCCGCGCAGGACCGCGCCAAGGCGGTCGGCATGCGGGCCGCCACCGACCTCAAGCGCGGGTCCATGCTGACCGGCTCGGACCTGGCGCAGGGGCTGTCGGTGCAGCCGGGCCAGATCGTGGTCGGGGTGTCGGCCAAGCGCACCCAACTACCCGCCGGCCGCCTCCAGCCCGGCATGCAGATCGTCGTGGTCAACACCCCCGACAACGGCCGGCCCGACTCGCTGCCCGCCACGGTCATCACCGTCGGCCGGGTGGACACCGACGGCAGCCAGGTGATCGACGTGGCGGTCGGCTCGGCGGACGGGCCGCGGCTGGCGCAGTGGGTGGCCGGCGGGCGGATCCAGGTGCTGCTGGCGCCGCGGGCCGTCACCGGCGGCACCGGCAGCCCGGCTCCGACCGGAGCGGCCTCGCCGACCGCCCCCGCGACCGGCTCGCCCTCCGCCGGCGCGGCCGCCCCGCCCGCCGGTGCGGCCACCCCGCCCGCGACCCAGGCCGGCCCGGGCGCCCCCGCCGGAACCGGGGGCGCCTGATGGCGGTGATCGCGGTGGTCGGCGGCCCGGGCGCGCCCGGCGCGACCACGACCGCCCTGGCGCTGCTGCTGGCCTGGCCGCTGCCGGCCGGCCGGCGGATCCTGCTGGTCGAAGCCGACCCGGACGGCGGCGCCGTGCTGGCGGGCGCCCTGGAGGGCCGGGTCGAGGCGGTGTACGGGCTGCGCAACCTCGCCGTCGCCGACCGGCGCGGGCTGCTCGCCCAGACCATCTGGGAACAGCTGATCGACCTCTCGCCCGAGGGCGACGCCGAACGGCTGCTGCTGCCCGGTCTGACCGACCCCGCCCAGGCCCCCGGCCTCGCCTACACCTGGGAACCGCTCGCCGAACTGCTGCACGGCATCGAACAGCAGGGCTACGACGTCATCGTGGACCTCGGCCGCTCCGGCGCCACCGGGGCCAGCGCGGTGCTGGCCCGCCGGGCGGACGTGGTGGCGGTGACGGTCCGCACCACGCTGCGCGGGCTCAGCGCGGCACGCCCCCGGCTCGCCGCGCTCGCCGACGACCTGACCGCCGGCGGGACGGGGGCGGACGCGCTCGGACTGCTGCTGGTCGCCGAGGGCCCGTACTCCGCGGCGGAGGTGTCCCGCGAGTTCGGCCTGCCGGTGCTCGGGGTGCTGCCGCACGCCGTCCGGACCGCGCGCGTGCTCTCCGACGGCGGGGACACCACCGACCGCCGGTTCGTCCGCTCGGAGCTGATGCGCGGGGCGCGTTCGGCGGCCGACGAGGTGCAGTCGCTGGTCCGCCGACGGCGGCAGCGGCTCGCACCGGCCGCCGCGCCGACGCACGCGGCGGGGGCCGGGGCCGGGGCCGCCCAGCTCACGGCGCCGAACCCGAGCGCGCCCGGCCCGAGCGCGCCGATCCCGACCGCGACGACCGGAGCGACCACGCCGGCCGTGCCCGCGCCCGGTCCGGTCCCGGTGCCGGGGCCCGTGGTGCCGCCGGTGGCCGCCCCGGCCCCGTACGGAGCGCAGCCTCACGGGCAGGAACCGTACGGACCGCAGCCGTACGGGCAACCGGCCCACGGCCACCAGCCGTACGCCCAGCCCTCGTACGCCCAGCCCTCGTACGCCCAGCCCTCGTACGCCCAACCGACGTACCCGCCACCGACGTACGGGAACCCGCTCCGCGGCCCGGCCGAGGACGAGCCGCCCGCGTACGCCCCGCCGGTGATCACCACCGGTCCCGTCGCACCGCTGGCGGGCCTGGCGCCGCACCCGGCCGCGCCCGCGCCGTTCCCGGCGCACGTCCAGTCGGCGCGACCGGCCGAGGACGACGGGCAGTATCCGCTCCAGCAGCCCCCCGGGGCGGAGCACCGGACCGACGGACAGCCGTACCCGCACAACCCCGGGGAGGTGCTCCGTGCGCGGTAGCCCCCTGCACCAGCGTCCGACGGCCGACCCGGCCGCCCTGCCCTGGTCGGCACCCACACCCGCGTCACCGGCCGCGCCCGGCTACCGGCCGGGCCCGGTCACGCCCCAGCCCGTCGCCCCCGCCGGTCCCGCCACGCCCGGCGGCGCCACCGCGCCCACCGCCGTGCCCTCCCAGCTGCCCTCGCTGGACCTGCTCGGCGCCGCCACCCGACCGGCCGTCGACCCGCAGGTCGCCCGCGAACTCAAGCGCCAGGTCGCAGCCGAACTGCACCAGCAGATCTCCCGGTTGACCGCCGGTTCCGGCGCCGAGCCGGACCGTGCCACCCGCCGCCAGCGCGGCCGCGCGCTGATCGAGGAGGCCGTCGCCCGCTGGTCCGACGCGTACGCCCAGACGCACGGCATTCCGCCCACCCGGGAGCAGGACCGCGCCCTCGCCGAGGCGGTCTTCGACCTGCTGTTCCGGGCCGGCCGGCTCCAGCCCTACCTCGACGACCCGGAGATCGAGAACATCCTGATCAACGGCTGCGACGACGTCTGGGTCTCCAAGGTGCACCAACCCCTGCGCCAGGTGCCGCCGGTGGCCGACAGCGACGCCGAACTCGTCGAGCTGCTCCAGGACCTGGCCCGGCAGCACGGCGGCGGCGAGCGCAGCCTCTCCACCGCCAGCCCGACCCTCGCCCTGCGCCTGGAGGGCGGCATGCGGCTCCAGGCGCTCACCGAGGTGACGCCCCGCCCCTACGTGGCGATCCGGCGCCACCGGGTCGCCTCGGCCACGCTGCCGGAGATGGTCGAACTCGGCACCCTGGACCGCACCCTGGCCGCCTTCCTGGCCGCCGCGATCCGGGCCCGGAAGAACGTGATGATCACCGGAACCCAGGGCGTCGGCAAGACCAGCCTGCTGCGGGCGATGGCCGCCGAGATCCCGCCGGACGAGCGGATCGGCACCCTGGAATCGGAGTTCGAGCTCTGGCTGCACACCCTCGGACACCTGCGCCAGGTCGTCCCGATGGAGGCCCGCGAGGGCAACGGCGAACGCGTCGAAGGCCGCCTCGCCGGGGAGTTGACGATCGGCGACCTCATCCCCGCGGCGCTGCGCATGACGCTGTCCCGCATCATCGTCGGCGAGGTCCGCTCCGGCGAGGTCGTCCCGATGCTGCGGGTGATGACCAACGGCGAGGGCGGCTCGATGTGCACCCTGCACGCCCGCGGCCCGCACATGGTGGTCGACCGCATCGCCGAACTCTGCCTCGAGTACGGCTCGCACATGACCGACGCCCTCGCCTACCGGCTCACCGCCAACGCCCTGGACCTCATCGTGCACGTCACCATGGTCGACGAGACCGCCGTCGGCGGTCGCCGGCACCGCTTCGTCTCCCACGTCCTGGAGGTCACCGGCCTCGGCGAGAGCGGCCGCCCCGCGCTGAACACCGTGTTCGGCCCCCGGCCGGACCTCGGCGAGCCGCGCGCCGTCCCGCACACCCCGCCGCAGTGCCTGGACGACCTGCGCCGGGCCGGCTTCGACGCCGCGCTGCTCGGTTCCCGGTACGGCGGCTGGGAAGCCCCGCTGCAGCTGCGGATCGGCGGTGGCGGCCGGTGATGCTGCTGTTCGCCCTGTGCGGGCTGGCGGTCGCCGCCGGCCTGGTCGCGCTGGTGGCCTGGGCCCGCGGCAGCGAGCCCGCCGACGAGGACGAGCCGGACCGCCGGGACAACCCGCTGGCCACCCGCGCCCACGTCCTCTGGTACGGCGCCCCCGGCGCGGCCTCGCCGCGCACCGTGCGGCTGCGCCGGATCCAGCTGCCGCTGGCGCTCGCCGGCGCCCCGCTGGCCTGGCTGTTCACCGGCATCCCGCTGACCGCGCTGCTGGTGCCGCTGGCCGTCTTCGGGCTGCCCTGGCTGTTCGACACCACCCGCCCGGACACCCGCCGGATCGAGCGCCTCGAGGCGCTGTCCGAGTGGACCCAGCGCATCGCCGACGTGCTGCTGCTCGGTGTCGGCCTCAACCAGGCCATCGTCACCAGCCGCCGCACCGCCCCCGCCGCCCTGGAGGACGAGATCGGCGAACTGGCCGCCCGGCTGCAGGCCCGCTGGCGGCCCGAGGAGGCGCTGCACGCCTTCGCCGACAGCCTGGCCGACGCCACCGCCGACAAGGTGCTCGCCGCCCTCGTGCTGCGCGCCGGCGACAGCGGCCCGGGCCTGGCCCGGACGCTCTCCGACATGGCCGACTCGGTGCGCGAGGAGGTCCGCCAGCGCCGCGCCATCGAGGCCGACCGGGCCAAGCACCGCACCACCATCCGCTGGCTGGTCGGCATCATCGTGCTGGTCGTCACCGTCGGCTCCTTCAACACCGAGTACACCCGCCCGTACGGGACGCTCCTCGGACAGGTCGTGCTCGCCGTGGTCGCCGCCCTGTTCGTCGCGATCATCGCCTGGATGCGGGCGCTGGCCTCCCACCCGCCGGTGCCCCGGCTGCTCGTCCCCGACCGGCGCAGCAGGAGCGGCCGTCGGCCGGCCGGGTCCGCGCAGCAGCCCGTCGAACACCTCGGGGAGGCCCGGTGATCTCCCCCTGGCCGGTGCTGGCCGGCGCCGTCGCGGCCGGCGGCCTCGCCCTGCTCATCGCCGAACTGCGGCCCGCGCCGCCCGACCTGCGCCAGGCCCTGGACCGGTTGCACCGCGCCCCGGCGGACCGGCCGCAGGACCCGGACGAGCGTCCGCGCTGGTTCGACCGGATCGGCGAGCGCTCGCTCACCCTGCGCGGGGTCTCCGTCCCGCGCCGCGAACTCGCCCTGATCGGCCGCACCCCGGCCCGGTTCATGGTGCACAAGCTGCTGTTCGCCGCACTCGGCCTGGTGCTGCCCGCCTACCTCGGGGCGATGGCCGCGGTGATGGACGTCGGCCTGCCGTTCGCCCTGCCGCTCATCGCCGGGCCGCTGCTGGCCGGGCTGCTGTTCTTCGTCCCCGACGCGATCGTGCGCGGCGAGGCCAAGGAGGCGCGCACCGAGTACCTGCACGGCATCGCCGCGTACCTGGAACTCGTCGCCCTGGAACGGGCCGCCGACTGCGGCCCCGCCGAGGCGCTGCGCCGGGCCGCCGCCGTCGGGCAGGGCGCGGTGTTCCGCCGGATCCGCGACGCCCTGGAGCGCGCCGCCACCGACCGCCTCCCGCCCTGGGCCGGACTGGACGCGCTGGCCGAGGAGTTGGGCCTCAGTCCGCTCCAGGACGTGGCCGACATCATGCGGCTGTCCGGCACCGACGGCGCGGCCGTGTACGACACCCTGCGTGCCCGGGCCAGGGGCCTGCGCGGCGAGCTGCTCGCCGAGGACCTCGCCCGCGCCAACGCCGACAGCGAGCGGATGGTCGCGCCCGGTGCGGCCCTGACCCTGCTGATGACCGTCCTGATCGTCTTCCCCGCGCTCCACCAGATGCTCAACTGAACCGACAGCCCGAGCAGCTGACACCACACCACACCCCCGGGAGAACCCGATGACCGTACGACTCGCCCAGCTGGCCGGCCGGGTGCTGCGGCCCGTCCTGCTGCCCGTGCAGTTCGCCCTGCTGCTGTTCACGCTCCGGCTGGGCCGGCTGCGGGCCGCCCGGGCGCGCGGCGACCGCGGCGCCATCAGCATCGAACTCGCCCTCGCCATCATCGCGTTGGTGTTCGTCGCGGGCGCCGTCGCGACCGCGCTGTACCTGCTGAAGGACAAGGTCGTCACCAAGGTCGAGCAGGACCCGAACATGCCCGGCGGAGCGGGCGGCGCCACCAAGTGATCCGTCCGCCTCGCCGCCGCGGTGACCGGGGGTCGATGAGCATCGGTCTCGCCATCGTCTTCCCGGTCGTCCTGCTGCTCGTGCTGCTCGTCGTCCAGGCCTCGCTGTGGTGGTACGACCGGCAGGTCGCGCTCACCGCCGCCCGTGAGGGCGTGGACGCCGGGCGGGTGCAGGGGAACGCGACGGACGAGGTGAAGAACGCGGCCGCCCAGCGGCAGGCCCGGGACTTCCTGGACCGCCAGGGCGTGCGCACCTACCAGGTGCGCACCGACGGCAGCACGCCCGAGACGATCAGGATCACCGTCGAGCTGACGCCCCCGCTGCTGATACCGGGACTCACCGCGCCCAGCATCCGGCAGTACGCCGAGGCGCCGCGCGAGCGCTTCGTCCCGCCGGTGGTGACGCCGTGAGCGGCGGTCGTCCGGTGCTGCACGCGGGCAGGCACGGACACGGACCCGGGCACACGCACCGGGGCGGCCGGGCGCGGGGGCCGGGCCCGTGGCCGCGGTGGCGCCCGCGCCGCCGGGACCGCGGCGGGATCGCCATCGAGGCGGCCATCGTGGTGCCGGGCGTGGTCGGTCTGGTGCTGCTGGCGATCGCGGCCGGCCGGGTGCAGACGGCGGCCGGCACGGTCGAAGCCGCCGCCCGGGCCGGGGCCCGGACCGCCTCGCTCCAGCGCAGCACCGCCGGGATGGACCAGCCGGCCAGGGACTCCGCCCTCGCCGTGCTGCGCCAGCAGGGCGTCTCCTGCCGCAACGGCGACGTCCGGGTGGACCAGGGCGAGCTGGACCTGCCGGACGGGCCGGTCGTGACCGTGAAGGTCACCGTCGTCTGCGACGTCGAACTCGCCGACCTGCTCGGCGGGCCGTCCGGCGTGCCCGTGACGAAGCACCTCGCCGGGGAGTTCACCTCGGTGGTGGACCGTTACCGCGGCACGTGACGGCGGCTCGAGGCGGCGCGCGGGCCGTGCCGGGCGATCGGGGGGTTGGGGACGGTCCGCGCGGGGGAAACGCAAGCGGAGAGCGCTCGGGGGATGACGCAACGGCACCGAGTGGCACCCGGTGGGGGCCGGTGGGGAGGCAGCGTGCGGATCGGGGGGAGGGGATGCGGATGCTGAGCGGACCGCGGCGCCGGCGGCCGTACCGGGGCCCGTGCCGGTCGGACCGCGGCGCGGTCGCCCTCTTCGTGGCGATCTGCGCGGCCTACCTCGTGCTCGTGATCGCCCTGGTCATCGACGCGGGCGGCCGACTGCGGGTCGCCGAGCGCACCGACGCCTACGCCCAGGAGGCCGCCCGCGTCGGCGGACAGCAGCTCGACCAGGCGGCCGTCCTCCAGGGCAAGGGCTTCAAGGTCCAGCAGGCGTACGTCAAGCAGGCCGCCGACGCCTACCTGCGGCTGTACGGGCTGCAGGCCGGGGACGTCGAGTTCTCCGGCGACGGCAAGGTCGTCACCGTCACCGTGCGGGCCGACTACCGGCCGGTCCTGCTGGGCGCCCTCGGGCAGCGGAAGGTAACGGGCAAGGGCAGTGCGACCCTCGTCCACGGAGTCGAGAAAGCGGAGACCGACTGATGGCCGCGCCACGTGCCAAGGACCAGGCCCGAACCGCACCGGCCCGCAGCGGCCGGACCGGCGGGGCCGGCAACGACCGTGATCGAACCGCAGGGGATCGAACCGCCCGGGACCGCAGGGCCACCGGCCGCGGCCGCAGCGCGCACCGGGCCGGACGCGGCCGGGGCGGCGCGCTGGTCGCGGCGCTCGCCGCACTGGTCACCCTGCTCGCCCTGCTGCTCGGCGTCCCCGCGCTGCTGCTCTACGGCACCCACGCCGTCGCCTCGATGGGCGACGTCGCCCCGGGCGGTGTGGGCGAGGCGCTCACCAGCCCGGACGACGGGCGGCTGTTCCTCTGGCTGCTGGTGGTGGTCGGCTGGCTGGCCTGGGCGTGCTTCGCGCTGTCCGTCCTGATCGAGGTCCCCGCCCAGCTGCGCGGCCGGATCGCCCGCCGGATCCCGGCGTTCGGGTGGAGCCAGCGGCTGGCCGCCGGGCTGGTCGGCTCGGTGCTCGCGCTGCTGCCGGTGGCCGGCTCGGCCTTCGCCGCGGTGTCCGAGCCGGCCCACCAGCCGGTCGCCCAGGCCCAGTTGACCCCGGGCGTGCAGCGCGCCGCGCTCCCCGCCGCGCAGTCCGCGCCCGCGCTGAGCCCGGCCGCCGAACAGCACCCCGCGTACACCGTCCGGGACAGCCGGCCCGCCGACAGCCTGTGGTCCATCGCGGAGCGCCAACTGGGCTCCGGGGAGCGCTGGGTGGAGATCGCCAAGCTCAACGACGGCCGGGTGATGGACGATTCGGGCACCCGCTTCGACGCGGACCGGCCGATCCAGCCCGGCTGGGAACTGCTGATGCCCGGCGACGCCAAACCGGACGAGGCGAAGGCGCCCGCTCCGGCCCCCGCCCCCGCGGCCGGTCAGGACGGGGCCCCGGCCCCCGGGCAGGCGCCGCAGTCCGGGACGGAGCCGGCCGCGGGCGGGCAGCGGACCGTGACCGTCCGGACCGGGGACAGCCTGTCGGCCATCGCCCAGCGGGAGTTGGGGGACGGCGAGGCCTGGCCGAAGCTCTTCGAGGCCAAC
This sequence comes from Kitasatospora sp. NPDC001539, assembly GCF_040298565.1. Classification (NCBI taxonomy): domain Bacteria; kingdom Bacillati; phylum Actinomycetota; class Actinomycetes; order Kitasatosporales; family Streptomycetaceae; genus Kitasatospora; species Kitasatospora sp. NPDC001539. The sequence goes on from NZ_JBEPAK010000034.1 coordinate 24,768, forward strand.
AAGGGAGTGCAGGCGCCGGACGGCGAGCGACTGACCGACCCGGACGTACTGGAACCGGGCATGGTGCTCACCGTGCCGGGGACGGCCGCCCAGGCCCCCGCGCCGGCCACCCAGCCGCCCGCCCCGGCCCCCGAGCCCACCCAGGGGCAGCCGCCCGCTCCTGCCCAGGCCCCGGCCACCCAGCCGCCGGCCCCCGCGCCCACCCCGACCGCCCCGGCCGCCGGCACACCGGCACCGGCCGCGCCGCAGTCCGCCCCCGCACCGACGCCGGCACCCGCCCACACGCCGGCACCCGCCCCCGCCGCGCACGCCGATCCGGCACCCGGCAGCGACTACACCGTCGCCCTGGCCGCCTCCACCGTCGGCGTCCTGCTCGCCGCCATCATGGTCGGCACCGTCGCCCACAAGCGCGGCACCCAGCAGCGCGCCCGCCGCCCCCGACACCGGATCGCGATGCCCGACGCCGAGGCCGCCGCCTTCGAGAACGAGCTGATGGCCCGGCAGGACCAGCCCGGCCTGGAACTGCTCGACCGCGCCCTGCGCACCCTGGCCCGCAACACGGTGCGCGGCGGCAAGCGCCTGCCGGCCATCGTCGCGGCCCGGATCACCCCCGGCCACATCATCGAACTGCACCTGTCCGGACCGGCCACGCCGATCGCGCCGTTCCGCGCCGCGCACGCCGCCAACGTCTGGTGGTGCAGCGAGGAGTCCGGCGACCTGCTCAGCGCCTCCCAGGCCCGGAAGACCGCCGCGCCCTACCCGGCGCTGGTCACCCTCGGCACCTCGCCCGACGGCTCGGTGGTCCTCGCCGACCTGGAGGCCGTCCGGCTGCTCCACCTCTCCGGACATCCCGACGACGCCCGCGACGTCCTGCGGACCCTCGCCCTCGAACTCGCCCACAGCCCGCTGGCCGACCGGCTCCACCTGCACCTGGTGGACCTCGCCGAGGAGGTGCCGATCAGCGGCCCGGCCGCCGAGCGCGTCCACCGCCACCCCACCCTGGAAGCCGCCCTGGCCGCCCTCGGCCCGCGCACCGCCAAGGCCCGCGCCACCCTGATCGCCGCCGAGGCCTCCAGCCCGCGCGAGGCGCGCAGCCGGGGGCAGGCCGACGAGTCCTGGGTGCCCGAGATCGTGCTCTGCGCCCAGCAGCCCGACGGCGACACCCCCGCCGAGCTGGGCCGACTCCTGGACGCCCGCCCGCGCACCTGCGTGGCCGTCATCACCCGCGCCCCCGAGCGGGGCACCGGCCCGGTCGCCCGCTGGACCCTGCCGACCACCGGCCAGGCCGCCGTCCCGGGCCTGCACCTGACCGTCGAACTCCAGCGGCTCGACGGGCAGCAGTACGACCGGATCGCCGAACTGCTCCGGGCCGCGGACGACACCACCCAGTACCCGGCGCCCGCCTGGACCCTGGACGGACCCGGGCTCGGACCGGACCCGGACGAGGACGCGGACACCGCCGAGCTGCCGCCCGTCGTACCGGTGCTGGCGGTCGTCGGCGGGCCGGCCGTGGAGGCGGCCGAGGGCGGAGGGGCCGGAGGGGCCGGCGGGGCGAGTGGGGAGGCGCCGGGTGCGGCCGCCGGGCCCCGGCTGCTGGCCCGCGTCATCGGCACCGGCGCGAGCCCCTTCGCGGGCACCGACCCGGTGACGCCCGCCCCCGCCCCGGCCCCGGCGCCCCCGCCCGCTCCCACCCCGGCCGGTCCGGCGCGGTTCGCCGCCAACGGTCTGGGGCGGCAGGCCGTCGGGACGGAGCACGCCACCGGAGCGCAGCAGACCGCCCAGGAGAACGGCGGGCCCGGCGACGAGGCCACCCGTGACCTGCGACTGCCGGGCGGGCCGGCCGGATCCTCGGAGGCTCCGGTGGGTGCCTCCGACGCCTCCGAGCCCTCCGGGACCTCCGAGCGCTCCGGGACGTCCGAGCCCTCCGGGACGTCCGAGACGTCCGAGGGCTCCGAGGCCGGGGAGGCGACGCCGGACCAGGCTCCGGCGGCCGTCCAGGCCGTTCAACCCGTCCAGCCCGTCCAGCCCGTTCAACCCCTGCTCGCGCCGTCGACCGGCCCGTCCGCCCCGGCGACGGCCGAACCCGTCCCGGCACCCGCCGAACCCGCGCCCACCCACCAGAGCGCTCCCGCGCCCACCGGTGCCGACCCGCGCGTCCCGGCCCGACCGGAGCCCGGCCCCGCCGCCGGCCGCCCGGCGGCAACGGAGGAGCGGTCGGCGCCGGAGGTGGAGCCCGGACCGGCCGCCGTCGCCCCGGTCGCCCGGACCACCCCCGGTCGTAGCGACAGCGACGACCTGCTCGCCATCCTCCGCTCCCCGGAGGCGCACACCCCGCGCAACGCCCCGCGGATCCGGCTGCTCGGCCCGGTCGACGTGGCCGGCACCCTCGGCACCGTCGAACCCGGTGCGCTGTCCCGGCTCACCGAACTCGCCGTCTACCTCGCGCTGCGGCCCGGCGCCGACCACCACGCCCTGGACCACGACCTGCACCCCGGCGCCGCCCACCTGGACCCGCACCCCACGGCGGCCGACGCCAAGAGCCCGCTCCCGGCCAAACTCGCCGACCTGGCGGCCTGGTTCGGCGCCTCCGACGACGGCCGCGCCTACCTGGCCACCGACACCACCGACGGCTACGCCTTCGCCCCGGCCGTCACCTGCGACTGGGACGAGTTCCGCAGCCTCTACCGGCGCGGCATGCGCAGCACCAGCGCCACCGCCGACGCCGCCCTGGCGCACGCCCTCGCGCTGGTCCGCGGCGCCCCGTTCGCCGAGGCCCCGCCCGCCTCGTACGGCTGGGCCGAGGCCGAGCGCCAGGACATGATCGCCGCGATCGTCGACACCGCCCACGAACTCGCCGCCCGCCGCCTCCAGTACGGGGACCACCGCAGCGCCGAGGCCGCCGTCTTCCGCGGCCTCGCCGTCGCCCCGGACGTCGAGCTGCTGCACCGGGACCTCTTCTACGCCTACGCCTCGGCCGGCGCCCGGGACCAACTCCTGCGCGCCGTCAACCGCTTGGACGCCCTGAGCCGCCGCACCGGCCGCGACCTGGACGCCGACACGGTCGCGCTGCTGCGCGACCTGCTGGCCGGCACGTAGCGCCGATCCGCCGACGGCCCGGTCACCCCGTCCGGTCACCCGCCCGGGGCGCGGCCGGGCAGGCGGTGCGCAGCCAGGCGTCGAGGAGGGCGAAGTCGGCGCCGGTGAGGCCGACTCCGGGGTCGACGCGGTGCAGCAGGGCGGGGGCGGCGGAGTGGGCCTCGACCCAGCGGCGGTCGGCCGGGGCGATCTCGTCGTCCACCCAGGCGAAGGGCCGCCCGGCCGCCCGGGCGACCAGCGCCCGGGTCTTCCAGTGCAGCCCGCCGGGCCCGCCGCCCTGCCCGCCCAGCCGGTCGGGCCCGCCCAGCCGGTCCGGCCCGTCCTGCCCCTCCGGCCCGTCGTCGGCCACCGGCCAGTGCACGACGGGCAGTTGCGGCAGTCCCAGCCGGGGCGAGAGGCACTCGTTGGCCTCGTCGAACCAGGTGGTGGCCCAGACCAGTTCGCAGGGCAGCGCCAGCAACCGGGGGCCGAGCGCCGGGTCGACCCGGTCCACCAACGGGTTGCCGGCCGCATCCGGGCCCGGGTGGACGGGGTAGCCGCCCGGCGGCGGGGCGCCGAAGGGGATCAGCGGTCCGTCGACGTCGAGGAAGAGCAGGGGCGTCCTGGAGCCGGTCATGGCGGCACGATAACGGGCACCGCAGGCCGGGTGGCGCACCGATCGGTACCCGGCCTGGATCGGGTGTGCCCGGATCTCGTAGGGTGGCGCGCACGGACGTGGTGGCAGGAGCCACGCAGGCAAGGGCATCAGACGCCGCGAGAGCGGCGGGGCGGGGCGGTGACCAGAAGATGGCGGAGACGACAGCTGTTTCCGGAGGTCCCGAGCCGACTGCGGACTCGGGCCCCTGGGACGCCGTACCGCCGCCCGCGCGCCTGCCCGCCGAGGAGCACCCGCCCGGGCCCGCCGCCCTGTACGAGCCGCCGCCCGCCCCGCCGGCACCCCCGGCGCCGCCGGTCGCGCCGGCTCCGGTGCCGCCCGCTCCGCCGGTGGCGCCGACCGGATGGACCCTCACCGGCCTTCCCGCCGCAGGCCCGTCGGGCACCGCCGGGCCCGCCGCCGGGTCGTCCTCCGCCACGCCCGCCGCCGGGTCGTCCTCCGCCGGGCTGCCGCCGTTCACGGCCCCGGGCGGTGCGGCCGCCGCTGCGGGCGGCCTGGGCGCGGCGCCGCGCGGGCGGATCCTGGTGATCGAGGGCGGGTACGGCAACGCCGGCCGCCGCACCTGGGGCCGGGGCGGTCCGACCCAGGCGCCGGTGCTGTCGGCGATGCTGGCCGCCGTCTCGCCGCAGGTGCTGCTCGCCGCGGACGCGGTGGACGCCGTCCACCTGCCCGGCGCCAGCGACCCGCACACCGTCCTCGCCCACCTGCGCGCCGCCTCCCGGCACCCCGGGCCGCTGCTGGTGCACCTCGGCGGGCACGTGGTCGCCGACAAGCGCGGCGGCCAACTCCAGCTGACCCTGCGCGACTCGAAGCAGGACGGGCTGCCCTGGCAGGCCCTGGCCGCCGAACTGAGCCACCGTCCGGCCGAGTGGCAGACCCTGGTCATCGCCGACCTGAGCGCCGACCAGAACGCCTGGCCGTACCTCCAGGGCACCGTCTCGCCGCTGAGCGAGGGCATCCCGCTGTGGGCTGTGGTCAGCCCGGACCCGGAGCAGATCGGCACCTTCACCCGCGCCCTGATCGAGGCCCTGCACGGCGGGCGCCCGGGCGCGGGCGACGTGCTGGCGCCCGAGCAACTGCGGCAGCAGGTGTACTCGGTGCTGCGGCCGGACGTGGTCATCCTGGCCACGCACGTCCCGGGCCGCCCGGTCTTCCGCAACACCGCCCGCCGCGGCGAGGTGCCCGTGGCCGACGCGCTGCCGGTGGCCGATGTGCTGCCGGTGGCGGACTCGACCGCGGTCCCGGACGCCGCTCCCGGGCCGGACCAGGTCGCGGCGGGGCAGCCGCTGTCCGCGGTGCCCTCCGCGCCGCCGCTGCCGGGCCGGACCGGGCCGCAGGACGTCGAGGCCGAGCGGCCGGCGCCCGCGACCCCGGCGGGGGGCCCGGTGAGCCTGATCAAGCCGGGTGTGCCGCCCACCCCGCCCCGACCGGCCCGGCCGGTCAGCCTGGCGAAGACGGGCGAACCGGCCGACGAGGCGGCGAACGTGAGCCTGCACAAGGCGGCCCCGGCCGACACCGAGGCCGAGGCCGATGCCGACGTCGCGGGAACCGCGCGCCCCGCCGGGGTGACGCTGCGCAAGGCGCAGTCGGAGCCGCTGCCGGAGGCCGGGCAGGACGCCGATGAGCTCGCCGAGGCCGCCGACGCCCCCGAGGCCGCCGAGGCTGCCGAGGGCGTCGGTGCTGCCGAGGACGCCGGAGTCGTCGAGGCCGCGGACGGGCCTCGGCCTGCGGAGGCGGCCGACCTGGTGGAGGGGCCCCGGGACGCCGTCCCGGCCGATTCCGCGCCGGCCGATTCCGCGCCGGTCGGGACCGCACCTGCCGAGGCCGGGCCGGTCGAAGCCGCGCCGACGGACGAAGGGCCGAAGGACCGCACCCCGGCCGACGAGGCGCCCGCCGACCAGCCGCCGACGCCTGCCGGCACCCCGGTCGGCACCCCCGTCGTATCCCCTGCGGACGCCCCCGGGGCCCCGGCTCCCAGTGCGCCCCGCGCGGACTACCGCGAGGTGATCGGACGGATCGTCCGCAGTGCCGACGCCGGGGACCACGCCGCGGCGACGGACCTCGCCTTCGCGCTCGAGCTGGAGGCGATCGCCGAGCACGGGGCCGTCTCCGAGCCCGTGCTCCAGGTGCGTCAGGTCCGGGCGCACGTGTGCCGGCTCGCGGGCCGGCTGTCCGAGGCGGCCGACATCTACCGCGAGGTGGCCCTGTCGCTGCTGCGCTCGCAGGGCGGCGCCCACCCGGAGACCCAGCAGGCGGCCACCAACGCCGAAGCCTGCTGGCGCTCGATCACCGACCACGCGGAGGCCATCCGCATCGCTCCGGAGATCATCGAGATGCGGGCCTACCTCCCGGGCCCGGACGGCCGCAAGCTGCGCGCCGCCGAGCGCTACCTCGCCCAGCTGTCCGCCGCGTCGGGGGCCGCCGGGCAGGCCTGACGCACGACGGAGAACAGCGGGCGGATGACGGATCCCGGATCCGTCATCCGCCCGCTGTTCGTGGTCGCCCGTCAGCCGTCCGCCGCCGGCCGTCGGCGCTCCGGGCGCCGTCCTTGAGGCGCCGAGGAGCGACGACCGCTTACCGCTGGTCGCCCTGCGCGTCGTCGCCCTGGACGTCGCCGGCGAGCGCGTGGACGAACTTGGTGCCGTCGATGGTGCCGAGGCCGCTCGCGAGGTCGTAGCCCGCGGTGGCGTTGTAGCCGGTGACGCCGTTCCAGCCGTTGTCGCCGTCCTTGACGTCGACGATGCCGCTCCACTTGCTCGGCAGCAGGTTCAGGCCGTACATGCGCCAGTTGAGCTGGCCGAGGCGGTGGCCGGCGAGCTGGTCGGCCAGGGCGACGACGCCCGAGAACAGCGGGGTGGCCTCGCTGGTGCCGCCGGTGAGGTGCCAGCCGACCGCGGTCGGGTCGTAGGACTCGTAGGTCCAGGCGGCGCCGTCGACGGCCGCGCTCATGCTGATGTCCGGCGTGCCGCGGTGGTTGCCGGTGACGTTCGCGACGCCGGCCTGGTACCACGGGCGGTCGAAGATGCCGGAGACGCCACCGCCGCCGGCGCCCGACTTGTCGTGCCACACCTTGTCGGCGGCGGTGCGGTTGCCGTTGTCGTCCAGGGTGAGCTGGGTGCCGCCGACGGAGGTGACCAGCGGGTCCGAGGACGGCCAGGAGTTGACCTTGAACGGGTACAGGTCGCTGCCGTTCTCCTGCGCGTCGGTCGCGCCGTTGTCGCCGGAGGCGGCGAGCACGGTGACGTTGCGGTCGGCGGCGGCCTTGAAGGCGTAGCGCAGGTCGGTCAGCGACTTGAAGTCGCCCTTGTCGTAGCCCGGGAAGGTGTTCTCGGTCGCGCCGAAGCTCTGCGAGATGACGTCGCCGCGGCCTTCCTTGATGAGGGCCTTCTCGGCGTCCATCATCTCGGGCAGACCGGTGGTGCCCTCGGTCTCGGCGACGCCGGTCTCGACCAGGATGATGTGCGCGTCGGGGGCGATCGCGTGGGCGTACTCGACGTCCAGGGTGGTCTCGCCGGCCCAGCCGGTGTGGTCGGGGTTCTTCGGGTCGAAGACGGGGACGTTGCCCCACTTCTTCACCTCGACCTGGGTGTCCGGGATGCCCCACTGCTTGTCGAAGACCTCCAGGTCGTGCTGGATGGTCGGCGAGCCGAAGGAGTCGACGATGACGATCGTGCGACCCTTCCCGGTGACGCCCTGCTGGTACAGCGGGTTCAGGTTGTAGGCGTTGCGGTACTGCAGCGGCGAGTAGCAGTGGATGCCGATCTGGCTGACGCACTGGGTGGTGCTCAGCGGCGCGACGCGCGCCTGGGCGTTGTGGTGGCCGAACGAGGCCGGGCGGACGTGGACGCCCGGGAGGTCGTGCGCGGGGGCGGCGGTCGCGGCGCCGACGGCCGGTACGGCAATGGTGCCGGCGGTGAGGGCGGTTGCCCCCACGGCGAGCAGAGCCAGGGCGCGGCGGAGGGTAGCGGGGCTGCCCATGGGACTCCTTGAGGGGGACGCAGGGCCCGGCCTTGGTCAGGTCGGGTCGGTCCGGCCATCCCATCGACTGCCGCATGATCATGCCATAGTCATTTGGTGGGGTAGTCCGACCAACTGCATGGTCATGCTCGGCCACGCGAAAAGGTAAAGGCCGTCCCAGGGGAAGGTAACCCCTCACCTGGGACGGCGGACTGATCACCCGTCAGACACGGCTCACCGAGTTCACAGTTTTCACCGAGTTGGCCAAGTTTACCCAGTTGACCGGCCCGGGGTAAGCCCCCGTCAGCTCATCGGGCCCCGCCGTTGACGTACAGCGTCTGCCCGCTCACGTACGAGGCGTCCTCGCTGGCCAGGAAGGCCACCACCGAGGCGATCTCCTCCGGCTGCCCGACCCGGCGCAGCGGCGTGCGGGCGGCCACCTCGGCCTGGTGGTCCTCGGCGGTGGCACCGACCCGCTCCGCGGTGGCCGCGGTCATCGCGGTCGCGATGTAGCCGGGGGCGACGGCGTTGACGTTGACGTTGAACGGTCCGAGCTCGATCGCCAGGGTCGCCGTGAGCCCCTGGATGCCCGCCTTGGCGGCCGCGTAGTTGGCCTGGCCCCGGTTGCCGAGCGCGGAGCGGGAGCTGAGCGAGACGATCTTCCCGTACTTCTGCGCCACCATGTACTTCTGCGCCACGTGGCTGCAGTTGTACGCGCTGGTCAGGTTCACCGTCAGCACCGCGTCCCAGTCGGCCTTGGGCATCTTGAAGAACAGGTTGTCCCGGGTGATCCCGGCGTTGTTCACCAGGATGTGCAGGCCGCCGAGTTCCTCCGCGATCCGCGCGAACACCGCCTCGACGGAGTCGTAGTCGGCCACGTCGCAGCCGTACGCCCGGGCCGTGCCGCCCTTGGCGGTGATCTCGGCGACCGTGCCGGCCGCCCGCTCGGCGGTCAGGTCGACCACGGCGACCGCCGCGCCCTCCTCCGCCAGCCGCCGGGCGGTGGCCGCTCCGATGCCCTGCGCCGCACCGGTCACCACGGCGACCTTCCCCGTGAAACGGGCCATGTCAGTTCCTCCGATCACTGGAAACTCCCTCACTGGACTCCCTCCCCGAACCGCCTCGCCGGACGCCGTCGGACGCCGTCGGACGCCGTCGCGCCGGGCTGCCCCGCCGAACGCCGTCGTCGGACGCCGCCGCCGATCTCCCTCACCGGAGGCCCCGTCAGACGTTCTCGACCAGCACGGCCGTACCCTGCCCCACGCCCACGCACATCGTGGCCAGGCCGCGCCGGGCGCCGGTGCGGTGCATCCGGTGCAGCAGGGTGGTGAGGATGCGGGCGCCCGAGCCGCCCAGCGGATGGCCGAGGGCGATCGCGCCGCCGCTGGGGTTGACCAGCTCGTCGGCCTGCTCCGGGCCGAAGCCGATGCCGTCGGCGGAGGCCAGCGCCTGGGCGGCGAAGGCCTCGTTGAGCTCGGCGGTGTCAAGGTCGGCGAGGGTCCAGCCGGCCCGGTCGAGCACCTTGCGGGTGGCCGGCACCGGGCCGATGCCCATGACGTCCGGGTGCACCCCGGCCGAGGCCCCGGCCACGTAGCGGCCGAGCGGCTGCAGCCCGAGGTCGCGCAGCGCCTCCTCGCTGACCAGGACCAGCCCGGCCGCGCCGTCGTTCATCGGCGAGGCGTTGCCGGCGGTGACGGTGCCGTCCGGGCGGAAGGCCGGCTTCAGCCGGGCGAGCTTCTCCAGGCTGGTGTCCTCGCGGATCCCCTCGTCCTGGCCGACGGTCACGCCGTCCGGGCGCTCGACCGGGACCAGCTCGGCGTCGAAGTGCCCGTCCTTGCGGGCGGCGGCGGCCCGCTGGTGGCTGCGCAGGGCGAAGGCGTCCTGGCGCTCCCGGTCGATGCCGTACCGGCGCGCGACCTCCTCGGCGGTCTCGCCCATGCTGAGCACGCCGTGCAGCTCCGCCATCCGCGGGTTGGTGAGCCGCCAGCCGAGCCGGGTGTCGTAGGTCTCGATCCGGTGCGGCAGCGCCTCGTCGGGGCGGGGCAGGACGAAGGGCGCGCGGGTCATCGACTCGCAGCCGCCGGCCAGCACCACGTCGGCCTCGCCGGAGCCGATGGCCCGGGCGGCGAGGGTGACGGCCTCCAGTCCGGAGGCGCAGAGCCGGTTGACGGTGGCGCCGGGGACGGTCTCCGGCAGGCCGGCCAGCAGGACGGCCATCCGGGCGGCGTTGCGGTTGTCCTCGCCGGCCTGGTTGGCGGCGCCCCAGTAGACGTCGTCGATCCGGGCCGGGTCGAGGGCGGGGAGGTCGGAGAGCAGGGCACGCAGCACGGTGGCCGAGAGGTCGTCCGGGCGGACCGTGGCGAGCGCTCCGCGCAGCCGGCCGATGGGTGTGCGGCGGGCGGCGGCGAAGTAGACAGGACGCACGTCGTGCTCCTCATCAGGTGATCGGGTGAGCTGGTGATCGGTGGGCTTCGGCAGCCGGGTCGGCTGCGGGGGTCGGTTGCCGGTGGTCGGCGGTCGGTTGCCGGTGGTCGGCGGTCGGCTGCCGGTGGTCCGGGGGACTCCGGCGGCCGGGCGGGCCGGCAGATCCGGGAGGGGAGCCGGTCAGAAGGCGTTGACGCCGGTCAGGGCACGCCCGATGAGCAGCTGGTGGATCTGGCTGGTGCCCTCGTAGAGGGTCATCACCCGCGCGTCGCGCAGGTACTTGCCGACCGGGTACTCGTCGATGAAGCCGTAACCGCCGAACACCTGGAGCGCGTTGTTCGCGGCCCGGACGGCGGCCTCGCTCGCGTGGAGCTTGGCGATCGAGGACTCGGTGGCGAACGGCAGCCCGCGGTCGATGTGGTCGGCGACCTTCCAGGTGAGCAGCCGGGCGGCCTCGACGTCCACCGCGATGCCGGCCAGCAGTTCCTGGACGAGCTGGTGCGAGGCGATCGGGCGGCCGAACTGCTCGCGCTCGCCCGCGTACCGGACGGCGGCCTCCAGGCAGGCCCGGGCGATGCCGACGCAGCCGGCCGCGACCGACATCCGGCCCTTGGCCAGCGCCGCCATCGCCACCGTGAAGCCCTTGCCGACCTCGCCGAGCCGGGCGCTGTCGGGCACCCGGACGCCGTCCAGGGCGAGTTCGGCGGTGGCCTGGCCGCGCAGGCCGAGCTTGCCGTGGATGGTGGTGCGGCCGAAGCCGGGCAGCCCGGTGGGGACGAGGAAGGCGGTGATGCCCCGGTGGCCCTGCTGGTCGGGCTCGCTGCCGCCGGTGCGGGCGAAGACCAGCGCGACGTCGGCCCAGGTGCCGTTGGTGATGAACATCTTGGCGCCGCTGATCAGCCAGTCGTCGCCGTCCCGGACGGCCCGGGTGGTGAGGTTGGCCGCGTCCGAGCCGGTAGCGGGTTCGGTGAGCGCGAAGCAGCCGAGCGCCTCGCCCGAGGTGAGCCGGGGCAGCCAGTACCGCTTCTGCTCCTCGGTGCCGTAGCTGTTGATCGACTTGCCGACCAGGCCCAGCGAGACCGAGACGATCCCGCGGACGGCCGAGTCGCCGCGCCCGAGTTCCTCCAGCACCAGGCAGTAGGCGAGGTGGTCGCCGCCGCTGCCGCCGTACTCCTCGGGGATGGTCAGGCCGAGGAAGCCGACCTCGGCGAGCTTGCCGATGACGGCCCGGTCCACCGACTCGGCGCGGTCCCACTCGGCGGCGTACGGCACGATCTCGCGGTCGGTGAAGGCGGCGGCGAGGTCCCGGACGGCGCTCTGCTCCTCGGACAACTCCAGGTTCACGGCGGCTCCCGACTCAGGCCCGCCGACGGCTGCGGGCCGATAAACTAGCGCTGCAAGTTTTTACGGGGGGACTGTAGCCCCGGGCGGGCCGCGCTGGGAAGGGGCACCTGCCAGAATCGGTCCCCACCCACCCGGCCGGAGGAGCCGGCCCGAGGAACCGGAGGAAACCGCCGCGATGGCCCGTCCGCGCACCCCGCTGCTCAGCCGCGAGCGCATCGTCGCCGCCGCGCTGCGGTTGATCGACGAGGAGGGGTTGGACGCCCTCTCCACCCGCCGGCTGGCCACCGAGCTGTCGGTCAGCGGGCCCTCGCTCTACAACCACTTCGCCACCAAGGACGAGCTGCTGGACGCGGTGGTGGACAGCGTCATCGGCGAGGTCGACCTGTCGATGTTCCACGGCTCCGCGCCGGCCGCCGGCCCGTCCGACGCCCCGATCCGGCCGTCGACCCCCTGGCCGCAGGCGCTGCGCGACTGGGCCCGCTCCTACCGCGCCGCGCTGGCCGCCCACCCCAACATCGTCCCGGTGCTCGCCCAGGGCCCGGGGCGTCGGCCCAACGCACTGCGGCTGGCCGACGCCGTCTTCGGGCACCTGGTCGAGTCCGGGTGGCCGCGCGGCCAGGCCACCCGGATCGGCGCGCTGATGCGCTACTTCGTGACCGGCTCCGCGCTCGCCTCCTTCGCGGCCGGCTTCCCGGCGGACGCCGAGGTCTACGACGCGGCCGACTACCCGCACCTGGGTGAGGCGCACCGGCTCGCCGGGCACCGCGGGACGGTGGACGAGGGCGCCTTCGAGACCGGCCTGGAGGCGCTGCTGGACGGCCTCGCGGTGCGCTTCGAGCGCCTGGCCGCGCCCTCGTAGCCGGCGCCGCGGTGCCCCCGCGCCCCCGGTGTCCCGCTGTCCGGGTGCCCCGGCGCCCCCGGTGTCCCGCTGTTCGGGTGCCCGGCGTGCCCGGCGCCCCGGTGCGCGTCGAGGAGCGGGCCTACCAGGGCTCGCGGGTGACGAAGGCCGGCCGCTGCGCCGGGTCCACCGGGTCGTAGTACCGGTGGTAGACCGGCGTGAGCCCGCCGGAGACCGGGGGCACGATCCAGCTCCAGTCGGCGGGCGTGGGACGGCCGAGCCGCTTCTCCTGGGCGACGTGCTTGAGGAAGCGCTCCGACTCGGTGTGGTGGTCGGCGATCGTCACCCCCGCCTCCTGGAAGGAGTGCAGCACCGCGATGTTGAGCTCGACCAGCGCACGGTCGCGCCAGAGCGTGCGGTCGCTGGAGGTGTCCAGGCCCAGCCGCTCGGCGACGGCGCCGAGCATGTCGTAGCGGTCGGCGTCGGCCAGGTTGCGGGCGCCGATCTCGGTGCCCATGTACCAGCCGTTGAACGGTGCGCAGGGGTAGCGCACGCCGCCGATCTCCAACGTCATGTCGCTGATCGCCGGCACCGCGTACCAGCGCAGCCCGAGGTCGGCGAACCAGCGGTGCTCCGGGTGGCTGAGCGGCACCTCCAGCGCGGTGCCGTCCGGCAGCTCGTACCAGACGGGCCGCTCGTCCGGGCGTTCCTGGATGATCAGCGGCAGCACCTCGAAGCGGTCCTCGGCGCACTTCCAGCCGAGGTCGCGGGCCCGGGCGGCGAGCACGGTGCCGGCCGGATCGCCGACCACGGCGCCGTCGACCCGGTGCCCGGCGTAGCGGACCAGCTGCTGGTTGAGGATCCGGGCGGCCGGGCGGCCCGGCCGGTCGGGTGCGAACACCGAGACCATCGGGCGGATCCGGCCGCCGTTCCCGGCCGCGCGCAGGTGCTCGAAGCACTCGGCGGCGATGTCGTCCGCCGAGGAGAGGTGTCGAAGGTCGCGGACCACCAGGCTGCGCCAGTAGAGCCGGCCGATGCACCGGGCGGCGTTGCGCCACGCCAGCTTGGCGCCGTAGCCGAGTTCGGCGGAGGTGTGGCGGTAGGTGCCGGTGCGGTCGATCTCGTCCAGGACGGCGCGCAGCCGCGGCTCCGGGTCCCCCGCGGCGGGCTGCTCCCGGTGGAACTGGCGGACGAACTCGGCGGCCTGGTCCGGGTCGGTGAAGGGAGCGGTGGTCCGGTCGGTGGTCGGTTCGGTGGTCGGGTCGGCGAGCGGATCCGGGGACCGCTCGGTGGTCCGGTCGGCGGACGGAGCGCTGGAGCGGTCGTCGACGGGGCCGCCGCTCGGTCCGGCAGGGCCGGTGGACGGTGCGGGCGTCGGCGGTACCGGTCGGTGCGCCGCGGACGCCGGGGCGGGCGGTGGCGGGAACGCGCCCGGCGCACCGCCGTGGGTGTGGGCGTGGGCGTAGGGGCAGCCGCCGCTCGGGGCGGTGGCCGTTCTGCGGGTGCGAAGCCGGTTGAAGATCAAGGACACATCCCTCCTGCCGCCCAGGAGTACCGGAGGTGGCCGGGCGGCCGCAGGGAGTGAACGATTCGGCGGTCTCCTGCGTCTCCTGCATGGA